>DAOTYT010000254.1:0-2679 GCA_034434615.1 Anaerolineae bacterium
GGTTGAATGCCATGGTGCCGGGCCTCGATGTTGACTTTGAAGCGATTGAAGAGGATGAACCGATTGAGCAGGCGTTCGACGAAGAATCTACAGACTTCGACGATGAAGCAGCAACAGCGCCTGCCAGTCGTGAGTTCAGCTGGCTGTCCGAAATTGTCGAGCGAGAAGAAACAGCCGAAGCGGCGGTTGAGCAGCCGCGTCCTCGTTTTGCGTTCGCCTCGCGTCCCGCATGGCTCAAGTTTTCGAGCAAACCGGCATGGATGAAACCACCTGCCGAAGCTTCAGGCTCCGCCCCGACTGATCAAGAACTGCCAGACTGGCCGGATGAGCCGCGAGACGCTGAGAGCGACTCTGATATTCCCGACTGGCTCCGCTAGTCGCTTGGTTCAGCGAGAGGTATACGCATGGCCGACAACATGCCCGATTTCGACAGCATGTCACAAGAGGAGATCATGGCTTGGATGGAAACCCTCGCCAAGCGTCAAGGGGCGCATGAGGGTTTCACGACTGAAGCCGACATGGACATCGCCGAAATCGACCCCAGCACCGTCATCATCGACGAACCCGGCTACATTCCTTACGGTCAGGAGCGGCCAGCGGGGCCAATCAACCCAAGTGAACCAGCGCCAAAATCACCGCTGAGCGAGCCAGGCGCAGCGCGCAGCCCGCACGACGAAGAGAATCTCCCGCTTCGTCCCGTCGTCGAGGAAGGATCGCTGGCATGGCTGGAGAGCTTAGCCGCTGGCCAAAGCGATGATGTCTTCAACCTCGATCTCTCCTCGCTCACGGAAGACGTGCCGATGCCGGCGCCAGGCAAGCCAGAGCCCGCGATTGATCCCGTGAGCTGGCTTGAAAACCTTGCGCGCGGCCAGGATGCGCTTGACCTGCCCACGGAAGAGCGACCCGCTCAGCGCCCGGCCGAGCCGGCGCGCATGACTGGCGACTCGACGACGTGGCTCGAATCGCTGGCGCGGCGGCAGGGCGCTCGCCCTGAGGAGCTGACCACATCAGCCGACCTTGAAGTCGGGATGCCAGAGGACGCCGAGCCAGCCGCCTACACCCCGTTCACGTTCGATACGCCCCCCTCGCTGCGACGGCCGGCGCCCACGGAGCCAGAGCCGCTTGAGCTGGAAGACCCAGCAGCATGGCTTGATTCGCTGGCAGCTGAGCAGGGCTACAGCGAGGCCGGGGTTCGCGCAACGCAGCCCTCCCCTTCCGACGTTGAAGACGATCTGTCGCTGGAAGCGATTGAAGAGGCGATCGCGCGCGGGACGGTCACTCCAGAACAGATGCAGATCTTCCTCGACCATCAGACCGAACTGGCCGCCCAGGCGCTCTCCCAGCCAGATGACGCGCTGCTCGAGTTTGATGCCGATGCTCCGGCAGTGCCAGCGGAACTGCCAGACTGGCTGCTTGAACAAGTCGGGCCACCGCCCAAGCCCGAAGCCGCCCCACCTAACCTGCTGCCGCTCGAAGACGTGCTGGCGCAAGCGCCGGCCTCAAGCGAGATTCCCGACTGGCTGCTCGCCGATGTCGATGCAACTGATGATGAGTTAGACCTTTTGAGCATCTTTGAGCAGACGGGAGAAGATGAGGACGCTGCAGCGATTTTCGGCGAGGAAGATGTTGCTGAGGAAGCCGCAGTTGAACGGGTGCAGCTCGCAGTGGACCCGGACGACCCGTGGGTCGAGGCCTTTGACCTTGAATACGAACAGGGCCAAATCGATCTTAATGAACTGCCAGAGTGGTACCAACGCAACCTGCACGATCCCGATCGGATCGCCGCGGTCGAGAGCCTAGCGGGCGCCCAAGATCGCGATACAGACGAGGTTGCGCCGATCGATGCCTTGGCCATGACTAGCGCCTTGATCGACCAGCCGCTGCCAGCCGAAACTGAACTGGAACCGGGCGAAGCGCAGACCCTTCCAGGATGGATGCACGACTTACTGCCTACCGAGCCTGAACCCGCAGCCACGCAGGAAGCGCCAGCCGCGGCCGAAGCGCTGCCGCTCGATGACATGCCGGACTGGCTGCGCGAAGTCGACAGCGAGATGATGCCTGATGACATCCCGGCCTGGTTGGTTGAGGTAGAGGCCGCCGAGACCCAGCCACCGGGCTTTGCGTTTGAAGCGCTGGAACCAGCGCCTTTCAGCGCATCCGTGGAGCCAGAGCCTTTGCCAGCTGCGCAAACGGCCCCGCCCGTGCAAGCCCCGCCCCCTGCTTTCGCTGGCAGTGCTTCATTAGAGCGGGCGCGCAGTAAGCAGCAGGCCGGCGCACTTGAGGAGAGCCTGCGCGAATATGAGACGTTGGTGCGCCAAAGCGAGGCGCTTGAGGAAGTCGTTAACGATCTCAGCACGCTTGCGCGTATTCATAAGGACAATCCGGTCGTCTATCGCATCCTCGGCGATGGCCTGATGCGACAGGGCAAACTGCAAGCGGCGCTCGATACGTATCGCGCAGCGCTGAACCAGCTTTAGCGACAATAGGTTTACCCCTATCGATATCATTGAACGCGGGCATCGTCCGATGGCCTTGCGCTTGCCCTCTGCGCCATTCTGAAGCATACTTCTCGGGGTTCATTAATCGACGACGCAGGAGAACAGGGTGGAACGCACACTCATTATCATCAAGCCAGATGCTGTTCAGCGCGGCTTAATTGGCGAGATCATCCGTCGTTTT
>DAOTYT010000255.1:0-2402 GCA_034434615.1 Anaerolineae bacterium
CTGGGCACCGGCTTGACCCAGACAATTCGCGGTCTCGGCCTCGCCGAATACACGCAGGGCGGCGATGTCTTGCTCGCTCCAGATGGTGCGCGCGCTGTCTACACTTTAGCGCGCGTGCGCGGGTTTGGCACGGCGCAGCAAACGCTCGAGACAGTCTTTGTCCTGGTCGATCTCGTCGCAATGTCGCAGCGTATCCTCTACGAAACGGACGACTTATTTTTACGACCGGTGACCTGGACCGATGATGACAGCGCGATTCTGCTCACCAGCCCGACAGCAGCGGGCACCTGGAAGCTGTTGGTCCCATCTGGAGAGTTATCGCAAGTCGCAACAGCCACGTATTTAGGCACGATGATGCCCACTCAAGGCAGCGGCAGTTGAAGTAGAATAAAAGACATGATGAAGCAGTCAACCTCACCCGATGAATTTGAGCGACGGCGGCGGAAGTACCAACCCGTCGCCCAGCTGCTGATGGAGCAGTACGGACGACCGACGTGGCGGCCATCGCTGCCGCCGCTCGACGAACTGATCGACTGCATCCTTAGCCAGAGCACCAACGATACAAACCGAGACCGCGCTTTTGCCGCGCTTAAAGCAGCTTTTCCCAGCTGGGAAGCCGTGATGAACGCGGACACAGAACGGGTGATCGAAGCGATTCGGCCGGCTGGCCTCGCCAACCAAAAAGCGCCGCGCATTCAGAACGTTTTGCGCAGCATTTACAACGAGCGCGGCGAACTTTCCATCGACTTTCTGGCCGAGCTTCCGCTTGATGAAGCCAAGGCATGGCTGATGAAGCTCGACGGCGTGGGGCCGAAAACAGCGGCGATCGTGCTGTGTTTCGCTTTTGACCGGCCAGCTTTCCCGGTCGATACCCACGTCCACCGGCTGAGCCAGCGCATTGGATTTATTCCTCAAGGCACGAGCGCCGATAAAGCCCACCCAGCGATGGAAGCCATCGTGCCGCCAGAAGATTACTATGCCTTTCACCTCAATCTGATCCGTCACGGGCGGGAAGTGTGCCACGCGCGCCGGCCAGCGTGCGAGCGCTGCCCGCTGACAGCCCACTGCGATTATTACTTGAATTTAACAGGGGCGCTCGCCGATGCGTGAAGAAAACTCCAGCGAGCTGCTCGTCAGCGAACACGAAATTGCAGAACTGCGGCAGTCGATCGCGCTGCTGCAAGCGCAAGCGCAAAGCGGTGAGATCAACGGCGGGTTTTTGCTGCGCCAGCTCATGCGAAGCAGCGACCTGCTCGAACGGCTTCAGCGCGAGCGCCGGCAGATCAAACAGCAAGCCCGCTACGAAGCGCTGTTTAACCTCAGCCGCCTCTTGGGCACTTCGCTCGATCTGCAAGTAGTCCTCGACCAGGTTATGGACGCGATTCTCCAGCTCACTGGTGCGGAACGCGGCTTCTTAATGCTGCGCGATGACGATGGGCTGGCTGTGGTTAAGGCGGCGCGCAATTTTGATCAGCGAACGCTTAGCAGCGATGAGCAGCACTTCAGCCGCTCGATCATCTACCAAGTCCTCGATACGGGCAGCCCGGTCGTCACCACGAACGCCGCCGAAGACCCGCGTTTCTCAGCCTTCGAGAGCGTCGTCAACCAGTCTCTGCGCAGCATCATGGCGGTGCCTTTGCGCGTACACGGCTTGGTCATCGGCGTCGTTTACGTCGACCATCCTGCATTGACCGATCTATTCGATGCAGATGATCTGCAAGCGCTCGAAGCGCTGGCCGGGCAAGCCGCCGCCGCCATCGCCAATGCCCGCTTGTTCACTGCCACCGATCACCGGCTGGCAGCCCATCTTGAAGCACTGCGCCAACTGCGCCGCATCGACCTGCAATTATCTGAGATCCTCGATGCCAATAAAGCGATGCACTATACGCTAGAGTGGGCCTGCCGCCTAACCGGCGCCGAGGTGGGCCATTTGGGGCTGGTGCAGGGTGACCGTGTGATCGTACAGCAGCATTACGGCATTCATACCGACGAAACACAGCCGATCCACCTTGACCGCAGCTTTCCCGCCGTCAAAACAGTGCGGGAAAGCGGGCGCACACTGCACGTGAAGGGAGACCGGTTCAGCACGCTGCTCGTCCCTATGCGCCGCGACCAGCGCGTGATCGGCGTTATCGTGCTGCGCCGCCGCGGCGAGTTCAGCGCTGAACAACAGGATCTCAGCGAACGGCTCGCCGCACGCGCCGCCACTGCCATCGAAAATGCGCAGTTGTATGCAGCCGTGCAAGAGGCCAATGCTGCCAAGAACGAGTTCGTCGGCATTGTCGCGCACGATTTAAAAGTGCCGATGACCAGCATCCTCGGCTATACTGATCTCATCCTTATGGAAGAAAATCTCCCGCCGCATATACTCACTTATGTAAATCGCATTCGCGACACCATCA
>DAOTYT010000256.1:0-11361 GCA_034434615.1 Anaerolineae bacterium
GCCTCCGATATGCTGGAACTGCTCAGCGTCCTGCACGCGCACAGCAGGCCCACGCCCGATCTGCTCGCCCACGCGATCGCCGAGCACGACGGAGCGCCGGCATCGGTGCGCCACCTGCTCTCCTATGAAATGGGACACAGGGCCGCCCGGCCGACTGATATCGCGCTGACCCTCGGCCCGCTGCCGACCACACAGGACGACCGCGCTGCATGGGTTGTGTTCGCTGAGGATGCCGCGCTCGATCATCCACTCGCCCGCTTCCTCGCCGACCGCGGCATGAACAGCGCCATCATTTTCATCCTGCATGAACAGGGCATGGCCGATGAGCTGATCGCTCTCGGTTATGAGACGCGCCAGCAGTTCGGCGATGCGGCGCGCAGCTTCTTCAATGCCGTTGCCGGCCAGTTGAGCGCCGCCCTGCGCGGCCAACGCGCCCTGAGCAAGATGCAGGCCGAGATGGCGCATTTGCAGCGGCAGGTTTACGTGCTCGAAATCGTCGACCAGTTCGCCACCGGCATCCTCACGCTGCGCGACGAACAGACCTTGTTTGACTATGCAACCCGCGCGCTCACCACGTCGCTCAACGCTGACCACGGCGGAACCGTCCTGCTCGAACCCGATCTTGAGTACGGCACAGTCGTCAGCGAATATCCTCAGGTCGGCACAATCGGCGCCCGGCTGAAGATGCGCGGCAATCCTCTCTTTGAGCTGCTCTATGCCGACCCATCACAGCCTCTAATCGTGAACGATGTACAGCAGGATCCGCGCGTTATACCTGAGTCGCGCGAGCTGTTCAGGCTCACCGGCATCGAATCGGTCATGTTTGTGCCCATCATCGTCGGCAGCAAAATCATCGGTTCCGTCGGCCTTGACCTCTACACCCTCGATCGCACTTTCTCGCCTGAGATGATTGAGGTCTCGATGACGATCGCCAATCAGCTCGCGCTCGGTTTGGAAAACATTCGCCTGCTGCGAGATGCGCAAGAAGCGACGGCTCAACAGCAGCGCATTAACGAAATCTCGGTTCTTTACCAGCAGGCGACCACCGTCGACGAACTGCTGCGCATCACCCTGACGGAGTTAGGCAGCACGCTGGGCGCTCAAAGCGCGGCCATTCGGCTGGGCCGCGTGCGGACAGGAAATGGAGACCACCGGCCATGAGATCATTATTTCGCGCACTGTTCCGCGTCCGTTATGACTATATCAATCCATTGCAGCGGCAGCGCGCCGCCGGCTTGGTCATCATGTCTGGCGCGGCGCTGCTGGCATGGGCCGTCTATGTCGCCCTCATCTTTATGCCGGGCCTTCTGCAAGGCACCACGTTTGAATTAACTGTTTTGATCCCAGTCCTCGCCTTCCCGATCTTCATCGGCCTGATCTACAACTTCGTGCAGAACGGGCAGCTGACCATCGCGCTGTGGCTGTTCATCGGCCTGCTGCTCGTCTCGGTCGTCCCATTCAGCGTGTTCACGTTTACCAACACGCTGCCGATCTTCCTCATCCTTCCTCTAGCGGCTGCCGCTGTCTTGCTTGACCGTCGCGCGCTGGTTGTCGTGATTCTTCTCGTGATCGCCAGCCTGCTGCTGCGCGCCGCGCTTCAAGCCGGCGACAGCAGCGTCGTGCGCTATATCCCATCGCAGAATGCGGCGCTGGAATTCTTGCTCACGACGTTCGTCGTCGTCACGCTTGGGGCGTTTCTCTCCGCATTCAGCGGCGGCGCCGAACGCATCTCGCAGGTTTCGTTCGAAGACATTGAGCATTTGCGCGCTACCAGCAGTTTTTCGGTGGCCGGTCGCAGCGATGAGAACGCCGCCATCGCCGATCTTCTGGCTTTGATTCAAGTGAAGTTGGGCTATTCGCTGGCACAGCTTTTCGTGGTTGACGAGACTGGGGCGCTGCTGCGACGCATTCGCCTCGGCATCGGTGAACGCGACCTGATCGTGTCGACGGCAGCTAGCCCAGCCGACGAGCTGCTGCTGGCCGAGGTCGCTGCCAAGCGCCAGCCGGTCCTGATCAGCGCCCGCGAAGGCGCCCGCGCCGGCCACCTGGTCACGCCAGCCGTCCGTTCAGTCTCGCTGCCTGTGCAGGCCGGCGATCGGCTGCTCGGCGTGCTCGATATCCAGTCTGCTTCCGAAGCGCCGTTCACCATCAATCAGATCACAGCGTTCGCCCAGCTCGCCGAGACCTTCGCGGGTGGCTTGGCGCAGCTTCAACTTGAAAACGACCTGCGCCGCACGCTGCGCGAGCAGGAAGAAGTGCTCGCCCGTTTGCGCGGCCAGCTCGTCGAAATTGAAGGCCGCAGCCGCCAAACCATCAGCAGCGGCTGGCGCCAGTACCTCGAGGGGCGCGCTGCCGGCGTTTATGGCTATAACATGCCGCAGCCGCAGGGAGGCATTGTCCCAGCAGGAGATCTGCCGCCGGCTATTATCGAGGCGCTGTCCTACGAAGGCGTCTATGTCGATGCGCGCGATGATGCGCAAATCGTCAGCGTGGCGATCCGCTTCCGCGGCGAAATACTGGGCGCCATGTCGTTCACGCTGCCGGCCACGCCGCCCATCTCTGAGCGCCAGCTCGAGATGGTGCGCGCCATCGCCGACCGCCTCGGCGTCGCGCTCGAAAACAGCCGCTTGTTCGAACAGGTTCAAACACAGGCCCTGCGCGAGCACAAGGCGACCGAGGTCGCCAGCACGCTGCTGTCGGCCAATGACCTCGAAACGCTGCTCTCAACGGCAGCCGAGACGTTTTACGAAACGCTCGGCGCCGTCAATGCCCGTATCCATCTCGAGCCGCGCGCGCTGGCCGCGCCAGCCGCAGCGGGGAGCGGAGAAGCGTCATGAAATCACGCCTCAGCCGTCTCAACCCCATTTCATGGCCGATCTGGTTCAAGCTGCTGGTCGGTGCTCTGATTTTCGCGCTGGCGCTCGGGCTGCCAG
Organism: Anaerolineae bacterium; assembly: GCA_034434615.1. Classification (GTDB taxonomy): domain Bacteria; phylum Chloroflexota; class Anaerolineae; order Aggregatilineales; family Phototrophicaceae; genus Flexifilum. Next base: position 2,934 of record DAOTYT010000256.1, read on the forward strand.
CGCTGGCGCTGCTGCAAGCCCGCGCCTACGAAAACGCCCTGCAGGAGACGCGCAGCTTCACCCAGCAAAACGGCTTGCAGCACAACAGCGCCGTCAGCGCTGCGATCGAAAGCGCGCGCGCCAGCCTTGAACTGTTCGCTGCAAACTCCAGCTATGCACGTTTGCTGACGAGCATGTTAGTGGGCGATGTGCGCTCGCAGATCGACCTGAACTTGCCGCGTGTGAGCGAGACAGACCTGATCGCGCTCTTCAACCGCACGCTGCTCAACCCGGCCACGACGATGCTTGATAACGTGCGTCTGCTCGATCGAAACGGCCAGGTCGTGGCTCGTTCCGGCCTCGACGCGATCGCCATCGCCGGCGCCCGCGACGAATCGACCAGCCCGGCGCTGCTCGGTTTGCAAGCGGCGCTGCTGCGCGGGGAAAACAGCGCGCTCACGGTTTCGCCGGGCTTCCGCCCCCAAATCGACTACGGCATTGCCCTGCGCTGGCGCGATGGGCGGGTCATCGGCTACCTGATCGGTCGCATCAGCAACCAGCGCGCGCTGTTCAACAATATCCGTTTCAGCGATGCTGCCTATGGCGGGTTGACCTTCTTCGCCGCCGATGCAGACCTGCTCTTCGCCCTTGAGGGCAACCTGCCGCGCGCGCAGGCCGGCTTCAACCCCAATCTGGCGCAGCGCGCGCGGGCCGGACAATCTGACATCGCCGTTCAGCAAACGGCTGATGCCGTCGAGGTGATGACGTTCTTCGCGCCGGTTGCCGGCACGCCGTTAGTCCAATTCACAGAAGTGCCCACCGCCAGCGCCTATGCTGAAGCGCTTAACCTGCTAACAGTGCGCATCTTCGTGGCCGTCAGCGCTGGCCTTGCGCTCGTCATCATCTTTGTGCTCACCTTTCAGCAGGCCCTGGTGCCCCCGCTGCAGCGGCTGCGCCGCGCCACCCAGCAGCTCGCGCAGGGCAACTTCATCGCGCCCGTCCCTGAAGTGGGCCGCGGCGATGAGATCGGCGAGCTGGCTGACTCGATCGAGACGCTGCGCGAGTCGGTGCGAGCGCTGGTCAACGACCTGCAAACGCGCGTTGAAGCCCGCACGCGCGATTTCGGCGCCACGCAAGAGATCAGCCGCTATGCTGCCACCCAGCGCGATTTGCAGGTGCTGATGGATCGCGTCGTTGACCTGATCGTCCAGCGGTTCCCCAGCATCTACCATGCCCAGATCTTCCTGATCGACAGCGATCGCGAGTATGCCGTCGTGCGCGCCAGCACCGGCCCCGTCGGCCAGCAGTTGAAGGCGCGCGGCCACCGTTTGGCGGTCGGCAGCATCAGCGTGATTGGACAGGTGACCGAGCAAGGCCGTATCGTCATCGCCCGCGACACTGCGGCCAGCCAAGTGCACCGCCGCAACGAGTTCCTGCCCGATACGCGCGCCGAGCTGGCGATCCCGCTGCGCCTGGGCGACCAGGTGATCGGCGCGCTCGACGTACAGAGCCGCCAGGCTGACGCCTTCGATGACGACCTGATCGGCGTGCTGCAAACGATGGCAGACCAGCTCGCCGTCGCCATTCAGAACGCGCGCCTGTATCAAGAGGCGATGCGCCGTGCCGAACAAATCGATCAAGCCAACCGGTCGGCGACCATTCGCGCCTGGCAGGACTATATGGCCGGCCAGCGCGCCGATTCGATCGTGCGCAGTGCTGGTGTGGCCACTGATACCGATCTCTCGGAGCTGCGCCGCCGCGCCATCGCCGAGGGCAAACCCGTGATCGGCGAACCCACTGAACGCAACACCATCCCGGTCGCTGTTCCGATTATGCTGCGCGGCCAAACGTTGGGCGCCGTGGAATGGGAGCTGCCAGAGCGCGGTTTCAGCAGCGACCGAGTCGATCTCGCTCGCGAGCTGGCCGACCGGCTGGCGCTCAGCCTGGAGAACGCGCGCTTGTTCGAAGAGAGCCGGCAGGCCGCTGAACGCGAGCGACTAGTCAACGCCATCTCTGCGCGGCTGACCACCCAGCCCACGATCGACGACATTCTGGAGACCGCCGTCCGCGAGGTGGGGCAGGCCCTGCGCGCTCCCAAAGTTGAAGTGCGCCTGCACGCGCCCGGCGCCTCTGCCAACGGCAAGGGGAAAAATGGCGCCAACGGCCGCAGCACCAGGCCAGCGACCGCAACCGCCCCCGTTCAGCACGACAATGAATAACGCCTGCGGAGGAGTACGGAAGTGATGAATTTGGAAGCCCGACCCGCATCCCGCTCAAACGCACGCTCACTGCGCTTCCGCATTATGCGCGTCGTCGTGCCCTTGATTTTGGGCACCTTTTTGATCGTCGGCCTGGTCCGGGCTGTCAGCATTCGCGATGAGGCGCGCAATACGCTGCTGCAGGAACATCGTATTGAGCTGAACGCGGTCTCAGCCGCGCTCACCAACCAGCTCACCGCCCTCGGCAATCAGGCTCGCCAGCTTGCCGCTGCCCGCAGCGCGCGCGATTTCGCGCGCAGCACGCAGATCGGCGGCATGGCCGATGCTTCGATCGCTGACGCGCAAAACCGCCTGCTGACCGATTTCACCGGCCTGCTGCAAACTGCTAATGACCTCGTGGCGCTGCGCTATGTCACCAGCACCGGCGCGGTCTGGTCAGAAGTCATCCTCAGGGCCGGCATTCCGGTTATAAATCGCGATATTCAGCTCAGATTTCTGCATGATGATCCAACCGTCACCGCGGCGCTGACCAGTTTCGATGATCAAGTGGTAATAGGTGATATTTTCTTCAGACCCATTGATTCTGACTTCATTGCCCTTGACCAAACCGCAAACCTGCAGCCGATGCTTCGCTTTGCCGCGCCCGTTCGCCCGACGGGTGACAGCAGCACCATCGCCGGCGCGATCGTGATCGATGCGCTGGCACAACCGCTGCTGAACAGCTTCATGAACAACTTCGGCACGGTCGTCAGCGAGCAAACCGGCCGCCACCTGCTGTTGGTGGATCGCCAAAATCATCTGTTAGCTGGCATCGGCGCCGATCTTTTCTGGACTGCCCAGGCAAACACGATCCCGCTGGAGACGAATTTCCCCTCACTGGCCACTTTTCTGAGCGAGCAGGCGGAGCCAACCCTCATAGCGCCGGTCGCAGGCCAGCTCGTCTCCACGCGCGAGGTCAGTCTCGGCGCAAGTGGCAGCCCCAACTGGCGCATCGTGATCAGCGATGACGCCGCGGTCATGCAGGGGCAGGCCGATGCGAATGCGCTGGGGCTGCTCGCAGCTACGCTGCTGGTCGGCGGGCTGGTCTCTGGGATCATCTACGCTGTGCTCGGCCGGCAGCTCAGGCCGATCAACGCACTGGTCGAGCAGGTTTCGTCGGCCGGCGGCGCGGGCAAGGTCGAAATGCCCGCCGCGGCCAGCGATGAGGTCGCCCAACTGCTGACCGCCTTTGAGGCGATGTCTGAGCGCATCGAAACGCTGCAGGGCGAAATTCAGGCGCAGCTCAGCCGCTATTCGCGCAATCTCGATATCGCTGCGCGCGTCGGCCGCGAGACGGCGACTATCCGCGATCTCGACCGGCTGCTCAATCAAGCCATCAACCTCATCTGCCAGGAGTTCGGCTTCTACCACGCGCAGGTGTTCCTGCTCGACGACATCGGCAAGGATGCCGTGCTCGTCTACAGCTACGGCGAAATCGGCCGCCGCATGCTCGAGGCTGGCCACAAGCTCGCGGTCGGCTCGCAGTCGGTCATCGGCCAGGTGACGGCCACCGGCATGCCGGTGATCGTCAATGATACGACGATCCGCGAAGGCAGCTCGCACCGCTTCAACCCACTGCTGCCGGAGACGCGCGCAGAAATGGCGCTGCCGCTGCAAATCGGCGACCGCGTCATCGGCGCGCTCGACGTGCAGAGCAAGCAGCCAGACAGCTTCCAGCCCGACGAGGTGCAGACCTTCCAACTGCTGGCTGACCAGATCGCGATCGCGATCCAGAATGCTCGCTTGTTGGTGGAAGCGCGTGATCGCCTGGAGCAAATTCAAACGCTCAACCGCCAGCTCACGCAGGAACAATGGGAGACGGCCGATGCGGCCGCGCTGCTGACCGGCGGTTTCCGCTACGACCTGCGCACAGTCGAACGGCTGGATGACGTCGCCGCAGCCAGCGCACCTGCCGAGGGAACCCTGAGCGTGCCGATCATCGTGCGCGGGCAAACGGTTGGCGTGCTGGAGGCCACGCCCGATGCCGGCGGCTTTTCGGAAGGTGATGAGGCGATCGTGCGCGCCGTGGCCGAGCGCGTCGCCATCGCCATCGAAAACCGCCGCCTGTTCCTTGAAGCGGAAAGCGAACGCCAGACGCTGCGCTCGATCTTGGAGACGCTGCCGGCCGGCGTGCTCGTGCTCGACCCAGTTACCTTCCGTCCCATTCAGGCGAATGAACAGGCCGCGCGCCTGCTGGGCGCGGCGCCCGACCCGGAGCAGCCGTTCGATGCCGCCGCCTATCATTTCTACCGCGCCGACAGCGCCGAGATCTACCCGAACGAAGACCTGCCGATCGTGGCGGCGGCGCGCGACCGCCAGCTTGCCAGCAGCGATGACGTGTTGGTAATCACGCCCGATGGCCAGCACGTTAACCTGCTCGTCAACGCGGCGCCAATCATCGATGCGCGCGGCGGCGTGAGCGCGATCGTGACGGCGTTCCAGGATATCACTGCGCTGCGCGTGCTCGAAATGACGCTGCAAGAGAACCTGATCGAGACGTTCGCGCTCTACGAAACCACCCGCGCGCTGGCCGAGGCCGAAGATGTCGACGCTGTGATCGACGGCGTGCTTGCTCAGTTGGCTGAATTCGAGCCGAGCGAGGCCTATCTGCTGCTGCTCGACGAGCAGTGGCAGGGCGTGCGCGTCGCCCGCACGCTCACCGGCATCGAACGCCCCTATATCCTGCCCGGCGATTTGCTCGACGCGCAGGAGGCCAATGTCATTCCCGACGTGGGCGCGGCCTTCATCAACCCAGAGTCGCGCGCCGAACTCGAAGCGCGGCAGGTCGGGGCATTCTGCTCGTTCCCGCTGCGCGCTCGCACGCGCCGCGAGGTCCCGCTCGGCTGGATCGTGATGGTCTTCCACGAGCCCAAACCCGAGATTGCTGACCGAGTGCCGTTCTTCTCCGCCATTGCCGACAGCGCCGCGGTCTCGCTGGAGAACCGCAACCTGTTCCGCAGCACCGAGCTGGCCCTGCAAGAGACGGCCGCCCTTTACAATGCGACGACCTCCATCAGCCGCTCGCGCACCCTCATCGAGCTGGGTGAAGCGCTGAGCACAGCGCTGAATAACCTGTCGCCCGATCTCTACGCGGCTTACGTGATCAACGAGGCCGAGACGCTCGAGCTGTTTAACATCGATCTTGATGGCCCGCCGGCGCCCTTCAAGGCGCTGCTGGCCGAACATGGCTTGATGACCGCCGAGGCCAGCTTTTATGTCGATGACGTGAAGGCGCTGGCCGAACCCTCGTCGTTCGAGCGCGCGCTGCTGGCGCATGGCAACATCCGCGCTGTTGGCTTGGTGCCGCTGCGCTCTAAAGAGCGCACCGTCGGCGTCCTCATCGCCGCCTACCACAAACCGCGCCACTTCGGCAGCAGCGATGTTCGCTTCCTCAGCACCGTCGCCGACAGCGCTTCGGTGGTCGTCGATAACATCCTGCTGTTTGACCAGATCCAGAGCACACTGCAAGAGACGAGCATCCTGTACCAGGCCAGCCGCGCCCTTAATGATACGGACGACGCGGCCGGCATCCTCAGCGTCGTCGTCAACCACCTCACCAATCGGCCGATTCGGCAGGCGTTCATCGCCCTGCTCAATGGACGCGACTGGCGCAGCGAAGATGCAGCTGCCCGCGTCGTCGCCGGCTGGAGACCTGAGGACGGCGGCATTGACTTGGGCGGCCTGTTGCTGGACGCTGAGACCTTCCCGGCTTGGCGGCTGCTCACGGCCACCGATGTAGTGACGATCGATGATGTCACCCAAGAGCGTGGGGTTGACAGCCGCGAGGCCGCCGCACTGCAGGAGTTGGAGATGCGTTCGCTGAGCGTGCTGCCGCTGCGCGTCGGCGCGCGGGCGCTGGGCGCGATCGTCGTCGGCGCCGCCGAGCCTTACGAATACAGTGACCGCGACCGGCGCATCTATCGTTCATTCGCCGAGCAGGCCTCGCTTCGCCTTGAAGCATTGCGCCTGCTCGCGCAAACCGAACGCCGCGCCCGCCAGCTCGCGACGTCGGCGGAAGTCAGCCGCATCGCCAGTTCGATCCTCGCCATCGACGAGCTGCTGCCGCTGGTGGTGGATGTCATCCGCGCGGCCTTCGGCTACGACCACGTGCAAATCTTTTTGATGGATGAGGCCAACGAGTATGCTGTCCTGCGCGCCAGCACGGGCGAGGCGGGGCAAAAACTCTTGTCGATCAACCACAAGCTGCAGCGCGGCTCTGACAGCGTGATCGGGCAGGTGACGGCGCGCGCCGAACCCGTGATCGCCGCCGATACGGCTGATGCGCGTTTCGTCCACCGGCCCAACCCGTACCTGCCGAACACGCGCTCCGAGATGGCGATCCCGCTCATCCTCAAGGGCAAGGTCGTCGGCGCGCTCGACGTGCAGTCGAACCTGCCGAATGCCTATGACGATGACGACGTGGCCGTATTGACGACGGTGGCCAACCAGATCGCCGTCGCGCTCGATAATGCGCAGTTGTTCACGCAGTCGCAGCAGCGCGCTGGCGAGATGACCTTCTTGTTCGACGTAACGGCCTCGGCCACCGCTTCCGAAACGCTGGCCGAAGCGCTGAACAACGTCGCCCAGGAGATCAGCCAGTCGCTCGAGGCGCTGTCGGTCAGCATCTACCTGCCTGAAACCTACATCGATATCCACGAGAACACGTTCATACGGCTGCGGCCGGTGGCCCTTGCCGGCACCGACCAGCCGCTGTCGGAGCTGTCCGAGATCCCGCTTGACGACCCGAACAGCGCGATCGCCAGCTGCGCGCGCGCGCTCCAGTCGATGATCGTGCCCGACATCAGCGCCCAGCCGGATTACCTCCCCGTGACGCAGGCCGCGCGCTCGGCCATCATCGTGCCGCTCGCCTCGGCCAACCAGCTCATCGGCCTGATCGCCGTCGAGAGCAGCCGGCCGGCGGCCTACGGCGAAGACACGCGCACGCTGCTGATGACGCTGGCCGGCACGCTCTCGGCCATCATTCAGAACCAGCAGCTTCTGGAACAGGTGCAGCGCACCAACGAGCAGCTGCGCGAGCTGGACCGCCTCAAGAGCGACTTCCTCGCCAACATGAGCCACGAGCTGCGCACGCCGCTCAACTCGATCATCGGCTTCAGCCGCGTCATCCTCAAAGGCATCGACGGCCCGCTCACCGAGATGCAGGAACAGGACCTCTCGACCATCTACAACAGCGGCCTGCACCTGCTCAACCTGATTAATGACATCCTCGATCAGGCCAAGATCGCGGCCGGCAAGATGGACTTGCAGTTCGATTACTTCGATATGAAGACCGTGATCGACGGTGTCCGGTCGATCGGCATTGGTCTGGTCAAAGACAAGCCGATCGATATCATCGTCGAAATCGCGCCCGGCCTGCCGCTGGCCTACGGCGATGAGTTCCGCACGCGGCAGGTGCTGCTCAACCTGATCTCGAACGCGGCCAAGTTCACCCATGAGGGATCGATCACGATCCGCACCTATGCTGTAATTGATGATGAAACCGGCCACTCAATGGTGCGCACCGACGTGAGCGATACCGGCATCGGCATCGACGCCAAAGATCTGCCGCTGCTGTTCGAGGCGTTCCGGCAGGTCGATAGTTCGCTCACGCGGACGGTCGGCGGCACTGGTCTCGGGCTGCCGATCGCCAAGTCCCTGATCGAGATGCAGGGCGGCCAGATGTTCGTCGAGTCGCAGGTCAACGTCGGCTCCACCTTCAGCGTGCTCGTGCCGACTGAACCCGTGGTCTCCACAGCCAAAGGACGAGAAGCCGCGGCGCCGGAAAACGCCCCAGAGCTGCCGCGGCTGAACAGCGAGATCGGCCTTGAGCCTGCTGCGACCAAAGCGAAGACCAACGACGGCGGCAATGGCGCGCTCAAAAATGGCGGCACCGATGATACCGGCGTCTTCAGCGAGAATGCCAAAGACGAGATTCGCGGCGCTGCGGGCGCGGGTAAAGGCCGCGATGCGTTGAAGACGATCGAGACGCAGAAGGCCGCCGCGCCGCCTAAAACCGGCACTTCCGAGTTGAAGCGCCCGTTCGCTGATGCGCCAATGGCGCGCCCGCCGATGCCCCTCAAGCGCCAGATCCTGCTCATCGAAGATGACCCGGCCATGGTCGATCAGTATCGCCGCAGCCTTCAGCGCGAGGGGTTCGATATCTTCACCGCTTCGATCCCGCTCGAGGCCGA
>DAOTYT010000257.1:0-2852 GCA_034434615.1 Anaerolineae bacterium
TGAGATCGGGCGGATTTGACTGACCGCATCTTCAAGCGGCACCGTCTTCATCTCGCGCCCGCTCAAGGCGACCATGACCCCAGATTGACCCTCCATCAACACCTTGACCGCCTTGACGCCCATCCGCGTCGCCAGCAGCCGGTCGAATGCTGACGGACTGCCGCCGCGTTGAATGTGACCGAGGATCGTCAGGCGAATTTCGAAGCCAACATTCGGATTGTTTTTGAGATAGGCCTCTAATTCAGTCGCGCGGAACGGCGCGCCCTCTGCGATCACTGCGATCGCGTGCGATTTGCCGCGCACGTAAGCGTTCTCCAGCGCTGCAGCGATTTCCTCCATCGTGTAGGGTCGCTCCGGCGTAATCACGATCTCCGCGCCACCGAGGATACCCCCCATGAGCGCCAGATAGCCGCAGTTGCGCCCCATCACCTCGATAATGAAAGCGCGCTGATGGGAAGATGCGGTGTCACGCAGCCGGTCGAGCGCGTCAAGAATCGTGTTTAATGCGGTGTCGACGCCGATCGACATGTCTGTGCCCCAAATGTCGTTGTCGATGCTGCCGGGCACGCCGACCACTTGAAAGCCGAGCTTATGCAGCGCGAGCGCGCCCGAAAGGCTGCCATTGCCGCCGATGACGATGAGCGCCTCGATGTTGTGCTCGTTGAGGCGGCGCAGGCCACGCTTTTGCCCCTGCGGCGTCTTGAACTCGTCGTTGCGCGCCGTTTGCAGGATCGTGCCGCCGCGCTGCAAAATACCGCTCACTTCAACGCTGGTGAGCAGCTCAAAATCTCCGTTCATTAATCCGGTATACGCTTGGCGAACGCCGTAGACCTCGATATTGTATTCCAATGCGGTGCGCACGACTGCTCGGATAGCCGCATTGATGCCCGGAGAGTCGCCGCCGCTGGTCATCACCGCGATTCGTTTCATGTGCGTTTGTGCTCCGTTGCGTGGAAAGCGCCTCGTATTTTAGCGTTAGAACGGAGAAAATCCAGCAATTCACTCCGCGCATCGGCGATTTATTCGCTGGTGGTGGTTCCCTGTACCAGCGGTTCCACGCGCACGTTGTCCGATCCCACCAATGCGCGCAGTCTCGTGAGCAGGGCTTCGCAGCAGCCAGTGGTTTTATCCGGAAATTCCATCAAATAAGTTTCCTGCCCGTTTTCCAGGATGATGATCTGAAAACGATCGTTGCCTGGAAAGGTGGTGCATGTGTTGATCAAGTTGCGCAGCCGCCGCCGATCGCGCGCGTCGTCTCCATTGCGATGGAACCGAATCGTCAGCAGCGAAGGCGGGGGCGAGGTTGGCTCGGCATACGGGTCGTCAAAGACGGCGTGATCGACCACCGCGGTATCGATCGCCGGGGTATGGCCTGCACTCACCACCTCGTCGGCGGGACTATCATCCCACACCGGCGGCAGCTCATCGAATGACGGCGGCTCAGGCATCGTGTAGCTGTCAGACTCCGCTGTTGGCGGGAGTGTTTCCCCAGCGAACATTTCTTGTGGGCGTGTTTGGCGGTCGTCGACGTTTTGAGCGCGTGCGTAAGACGACGGAGGCGCTGGCGCGAAAGGCAAATCGGCGGCTTGCAGCGTCTCGATTTGCTGGGTGACGAATTCGCAGATGATCTGAGGATCGCCGCGCGACAGATCCAGCTTGCCGCTGATGACGACGACGGCATTTTCCACGACCAGCTCGCCGTATTTACTCCACGTCCTCGGGAACAATACGACATCGATCGAGCCAAACTTATCTTCAAGCGTCGCGATCGCCATCATCTCGCGATTGCGCGTCGGCAGCTTGCTCAGCTTAGAGACCAGCCCCACGAAACGCACAGGCCGTTCTCCCGGGCCGTGTTCGCTGTCTTTGAGTTCGGCGCTGGTGGCGATGTTGCTGCCGCGCAGTTGGTCAAGCACGGGGTCGATCGGATGCTCAGAGATATAAATGCCGAGCAGCTCTTTTTCCCAGTTGAGCAGTTCGCGGCGGCTCACCGGCTCTGCAGGGGGCAGCGCTGCCAGCAGTTCCTCTGACGCGGCGGTCGCTTCGCCGAACAAGCCGATCTGCCCGATCTCGCGCGCTCTGTGGTAGGCAGCGCTCTGCTGGATGATGCGATCTAACGCGTTGAGGAGCTGCGTCCGCTCGCCCAGTCCGTCGAGCGCGCCGACCTTGATCAGGCTTTCCAAGGCGCGTTTGCCCACCTGGCGCAGGTCAACGCGCTGGCACAGCGCCTCGAGGTTGGCGAACGGCCCGTTGGCTTCGCGTTCACGGATCAAGTGCTGCAGCGCGCCAATGCCGGCATTCTTGATAGCAGCCAATCCAAAGCGAATGCCGCGCCGCCCATCGGCCAGGGTTTGAATGTCAAAATCAAGCATGCTGTGGTTGATATCGGGCGGCAGGATTGGGATATCGAGGCGTCTGCATTCGCCGAGGAACGTCGTCACTTTGCCCGCGTCGTCAAAATAGACCGACAGCAGCGCCGCCATGTATTCCTGCGGGTAGTGCGTCTTGAGAAATGCCGTCTGCATGGTGATGACGGCATAATCGGCGGCATGCGACTTGTTGAAGCCGTAATTGGCAAAAAATTCGATGTCGTCAAAGATCTTGGCCGCCACTTCGGCATCGACGCCGTGTTTTGGCCCATTCTCGATGAAGATCGAACGATGCTTGAGCAGATCTTCCTTCTTCTTCTTTGAAACCGCCCGGCGCATCAGGTCTGCGTCGCCCAGGGTATAGCCGAACAGGCTCCCGGCGATCTGCATGATTTGTTCCTGATAGGTGATGATGCCGTAGGTCTCTTCGAGGATCGGCTTCAGCTTTTCGTGATGATAGACGATTTGCTTATGCCCATGCAT
>DAOTYT010000258.1:0-2167 GCA_034434615.1 Anaerolineae bacterium
TATTTTGTGCCGGGTGTGCGTTTGCGCCGCGAACTGCAGACCTATGCGAACCTGCGGCCGACGCGCTATCTGCCGGTGCCGACTGCGCGCGAAGGCGTTAACCTCGTCGTCGTGCGCGAGAATACGGAAGACCTTTACGCCGGGTACGAGCATACCGAAGATGAGGGACGCACCGGCATAGCCGAGAAGGTGATCACGCGCGCCGCGACCGAGCGCGTCGCACGCAAAACGTACGAGCTTGCGATGCTGACCAACCGGCGGCGTGTGACGATCGTGCATAAAGCGAGTGTGCTTCAGCAAAGCGATGGCCTGTTTCGGCGTGTGGCCCTCGAGATTGCCGAGCAGTATCCCGATATTGTCACGGACGAGCTGTTGGTCGATACAGCCGCCTATTGGATGGTCAAGGATCCCACGCGCTTCGATGTCATTTTGACGCCAAATCTATATGGAGACATCCTCTCCGATATGGCGGCGGCCTGGGGTGGCGGGCTGGGGCTGGCTCCCTCGCTAAACATTGGTGACGAAGTCGCGATCGCTGAGCCAGTGCATGGCTGTGCCCCCGATATTGCCGGCAAAGGGATCGCGAACCCCACTGCCGCGATCCTGTCTGTCGCGCTGCTGCTGCGTCATCACTGGCGCCGTCGCGATTTAGCGCGCAAGATCGAAGCCGCGGTGCGCGAAGCGCTGCAAGAAGGCAGCTACACCGCCGATATCCACCCGCACGGCGCGCTTTCGACCGAGGCATTCACCGAACGGGTGTGCGCTAATCTCGAGCGGTTAAAACACGTCGAGATCTGAAAAATATATAAAAAATAGACGTCCAGCTCAATCTTTATTCCGCGTTTGTTCGCCTGGTGCTAAGATAATTGTGCATACTTTAGGCTGCTCTTACATCGTAGAAGCCTATATGCTCGGCTGGACTGGAGACATTGCACGTGTTTAAAGTGCTGGTGGTTGATGATGAAAGCGGCTTTCGACAAATCATGCAGGTCATTTTGCAGCGCGCTGGCTACTGTGTGCTGCAGGCCGCCGATGCGCGCGAGGCCCTTGCCGTCCTAAGCCAAGAACTGCCTGTATGTGTCATCCTTGATGATATGATGCCCGGTATGAGCGGCAGCGAGTTGTGCCGGCTGATGAAGTCGGACGCGCGCTTAGCACTGGTGCCGGTGCTGATGCATACCGCTAATCTCAAATGGGACGATCCCAACTATGTCAAAGAGATCGGCGCCGATGGTGTGTTGATCAAGCCGTGTTCGCCGCGCGAAATCGTCGATGCCGTGTCTCGCTTCGTCGGCGCGCGCGCCTAAATCGCTGAACGTGGGGCTAGCGACTGGCGCCGCGCCTGCCGGCGTTTTGTTCCTCTCCGTCAAATTGGCTGGCCAATAGATCATCGAGGCTCATGCGCTGCAGGCGGCTTTCCGCCATCATGGCGCGCATCTCGCTGCTAATCTCGCCATCTTCGCGCAGGTGACGGCGAATGGCAGCGGTTTTGCTTTCCTGCCACGCAAAGGTGTGTGCGGCCAGCAGCACGCCGTCGGCGCTCACGCGCAGCTCCCAGTTGCCTCTCATGTTATGCGCATCGTGAACCGGCAGGCGCGCTGTCGGCGTGATCAGATTGCGACCGCGCTCAAATTCATGATAGTCTTCGTGAACGAACAACACTTGGCCGTCGCTGTCGATGATCTCGAAGCGTACCCGGCCAACGGCGCGCGTGGGCAAACGCAGTTGAACGAAAGGCTGTATGTAGTCGACATCATCAGGAATCGAGCGAGTGCGATAGATGACCGGATCCTGCTCGCCGCTGAACGACATCAAGCCAATATCGACCGGAAGTACATGCGTTGTGAACGGATCTAGCCCGGCGTTGGTGACCGCGTCGAGCGCATGCTGGTACACTTGGTCAGCACGGGGAGCTGGGGGCTCGCGTTCCGCTTCGCGTTCAACGCTGCGCAGAATGCTTTCCATCTCGCGCCCCAAATCTGCGCTGCGCGTCGTCCCAATGGCACTGCGACTGCGCTCCATCTGCCGAACGATCAGGAAAAAGCCGAACACGCCGATCACGATGGCGAACAGCGAGTTGCCAAACATGCCGGACATCGCAAGCAGCACGAGTAGAATGCCAAAGGCGATTTCGCCAAGACGGCGGTTGTTCGTTTGCGAACTCATG
>DAOTYT010000259.1:0-2913 GCA_034434615.1 Anaerolineae bacterium
ATCGTTTCATAATCCATTTTCTTCCCTATCACTTAAAGCAAAAACGACCACTTTTTTCTTAAGGATAGCGTTCGACGAAAGACTCGATCGCAGCCGAGACCGCATCGGCCGCCCCCTCCGGATCGCTCTGCGCGGCCATCAGCGCCAGGATCGAGGCGAGATCTGCCTTCATTTGTTCATAAGCATCAACCGCCGTGGATTCATCGGCGAAGAAACGGGTGTGCACCAGCCAGCCATAAATGCCGCAGGTGATCGCGAAGGGAACTCGATGCAGCGTACCCTGCTCCAGCGTGATGCGTGCGCCATCGGCGTGCTCTTCATCACGCTTGATGATGCCACCCTCCGCGCCGGTGCGGCCGATGGTGGTTCCAGCTTGATAGGGAAGCCAACCGTTGGTGTGATTGGAATAGCCGTTCATTCCCGTTTGTCCAATCTCCATCGCAGGTAACTGTGAACGAAGCCAACCTGTCGCATACCAAGCTTCTCCAGAATGCGTATCGACCCGATATTGTCCGGCAAACATTCCGCCGTGATAGCCCGGACCCCTGGCTGAGCAAACCCCCATGCAACCAGCGCCTGCGCCGCTTCAAACGTATAACCGCGCCGGCGGTGACTGGCACTGATCCCATAGCCGATCTCGATGACGCCGGCGGCATCTGGCCGTCCCTTAAAACCGACTGACCCGATTACGAGGTTTGCCTCGCGCAGCTTGATCAGCCAAAGCCCCCAGCCCAGCAATGCCGCATCCTGCGCGATCCAATGCGCATAATAACTGAGCAGGCTGCGGGCTTCACCATCAAACCAGTCAGCCGCCACCCGCGCGCCGAGCAGCGTTTGTACCTGTGCGCGGCCGCTGGAGACTGCGCGAGCCGCCCGCGCCGGACAGGCGAACAGCTCAAGGCGTTCGGTACGAATCCGCAGATCTGCTTCACTGGCGTTCGGCCAGTGAAGGTCATTTGGAACTGTGTTCATTGTTCAATTATAACGCGCTGCATTGGGCGCGTCGATCAGGCTGGCAGCCTGAGAGGAAGAACCCGCTTTACCCCAAGGGCGACTCTCTAATCCTCATCAGGCGTACTCGGCGCTAATCCTTAAGCGCTGTGCTGGACGTGCGTCCCTCTCTCGAGATAGATACCGTCCTCTGCCTGACCCCCGTTTACTGAGACATGATCAAAGGCGATGGGGAGGCCAGCACAGCGGAAAAAATCGGGACGATCCTGGACTTGAAAATGCAGATGCGGCTCGGTAGAGTGCCCACTGTTGCCGCACTGCCCAATGGGCTGCCCCGGCTCGACTCGCTGTCCGACATGAACCTGAATGCTGCCAGGGACGAGATGCGCCAACAGGCTGTACTCTCCTTCTGCATGGCGAATGACGACGCAATTCCCCGGAAAGTGCCGCGTGAATACGTCGAGCCAGCCCGTGCCGACGCCCGGCGCATCGCGAACGCCATCCACGACCGCGACCACCTCGCCTGCTGCGGGCGCGAGGATCGGCTGGCCATAGCACAGATAATCGGAGAGCTGTCTGCCATCTGTGCGCCAGCGGCGCAGCAGTTCGTCGCTCATCACAAAATCGTAGGCATAACGCTGCCCGACGATGTCCCACGAGTGTGAAGTTTCACGGGTGACGCCGCCGTTCATGACATACCACGTTCCTGTGAAAGGCAGGCGATAACGCACCTGCTGCCGGTACTGCTCTGGCGCGCCGATCGCGCGAGCCTCCGCGAGGCTTTGCCCCACCGTTTGCCGGACGATCTGCAGCAGCATCGTCGGTACAATGAAGCAGAGGATCGTGCTTGCGATATAGCGCACCGTCATCCGCGCCGCGCCGCCCGCCGCCGGTGGCAGCGGCATCTCGCGGCGTGGGCGCTGCTCTGCCTTCTCCGCCCGCCGTGGCGAAAACAACCGTCGAACAAGAGTTGAAGCGAATGGAACGAGGAAGAACAGGTTGAGCAGACGCAGTTCTGGCGGCAGGCCGGGGATGTAACCCAGAAACCCCGCCAGCCCTAATAGATACCACACCATCGACCTTAACCTCCTTCCATCTCACCGATCTCACCGAGGTCCCGGCCTGCTCACGCTGTCGAGTGAGATCAACCCTGTGGCAGAGGGAAGCTTGGAAATGTCAAAAGTGGCTGTTTGAACGGGATCAACGCCAACACAACGGCATGGGCGTAGTACTCACGCCGGTCCAGGGTTCCGGATGTCAAGATGCCGACTGACCCGTCTTCTTGTTTCGAATTGGAGCGGCCAAACACAGCATCGTCAGCATCGCCCAGTTCAAGGCCTGTTCGCACCAGCCGCGCCACCTCCTCCGGCAAAATATACATCGCTGTGCGTGCCGCGCCTACGCGCTGGTCACTCAGGATCACAACCCACGCAAACACCTGCATGATCCCATCCTGATCGATGACGCCGCCCTCGATGCCGATCCAGTAATCGCCATGCGGCGCGAGCCGGCGTACCGAAGCCGCGCGATTGGCCGCGCCTAAGCGCGTCTCGGCATCGCCATGGGGCTGGTCACGCACGCCAGAAGGCGCGGAGATCCCTTGTGCCGTGCAGTTTTCACGGGGGAACATGCGCTGAAAACCAGCCAGTGCCGCCGTGATCTTAACCGGATTGCTGGACGCGACGATCAGCGTGGTCATGCGCCACCCAACGTAGCGAGCTTGGCGACCGCGAACAGACCAAAGGCAGCATGCGCCGCGATCGCGGCGCGTGTGGAGCCGGTCACCGCCCGCACCGCGCCGATCACCAGCGCAGCCAACAGCGGGACGGCAAAGCCGTACCAGATCGGTGTGAAGCCATCAGCGATCGCGTAATTAGGTGGGTAAAGCAGCAGGTGAAAGCCCGCATGCAGCCCCGCTGTGATCAACAGGCCCAGCCACGGCGATAGGGCGGCGCGCAGCGC
>DAOTYT010000260.1:0-3728 GCA_034434615.1 Anaerolineae bacterium
GCACAAGGCCAACGCGCCGCGTTGATCGAGGCTTATCCTCCGCAGTTCCATCGCGCTATCAACAGTGGAAAACGTCTGCGCTCCAGCTATCAACAGGCCGTTTACGAGGCGGGGCTGCCATTACTGGGAGAAGACAGCATCTATGCGGGTGAAGCGCTGGCCGTCGATTGGACAGGGGAAGGTTGGCGCACTCAGCTTGGCTATCATGACACACCGCTTTACAGCCCATTCGAAGCCGGCCAGCGTATGGTGGCAATCGCAAGACGGTACGATTTCGCCTTTTTCTCTCACTGGCTAACGGATATGCTGGGGCATCGCGGCACCCTCAACGAGGGCGTTCGCCTTTTAGAGATGTTCGACCGCGTGATGGAGGGAGCGCTCGCTGCCTGGGGTGATCGCGAGGGCCTTATGATCATCACCAGCGATCACGGCAATTTCGAAGATATGTCGCACAGCAAGCACACCGAGAACGATGTTCCGACCGTCATCATTGGCGCCGAGCGCGAGGCATTTGCCGACAAGGTTCATGCCCTGTCTGACCTTGTGCCAGCGATGCGCGCGTTTCTTTTCTCACAGCCGCGCCAGCAATAATTCAATCCTCATCTTTCTGCCGGTATGCGCTTATACAGACTTCAGTTATACTTACGGCTGTTTTGGAAATTCGCCGACGCACGGGGATTTATCGGAAATGGTTGACCCGCAAACAATGCGCGATACGCTGCGGTTCTGGGCTAGCAGTGTATCCGTCGTCACCACTGCCAGCGCAGAACGCCGCGCCGGCATGACTGTGAGCGCCTTCAATTCGCTGTCTTTAGAACCGCCGATGATCCTGGTATGCCTCTATAAAGAGTCGACCACTGCGCAGCTGCTACAGGAAACAGGCATCTTCGCTGTCTCGTTTTTAGGCGAACAACATGCCTCGGTTTCCGACCGTTTCGCGGGCCGCATCCCTCTAACCGATAAAGAAGACCGGTTCCTCGGTGTTTCAACGCTGACCGCCGTCACGGGTGCACCCATCCTCGCGGAAGCCCTCGCGTGGCTAGACTGCCGAGTGCATGCTCAACATGACGGGAGCACCCATTGGATCGTCATCGGCGAAGTGCTCGCCACTGGCCGCGGCAGCAGCACAGCGCCGCTCGTCTATTACGACCGGCAGTATCGAACCCTGGCCGATCTGGATGGCAGGCTATAACAGAGGTGTGCGCATCCTGTCTTGACGGCCTATCAGCGCTCAACTACAATCACCTTACCCGATTCGATGAGACAAGATTGCGATGTTCGAGCAGCTCGCTAACCGGCTTCAGGATGTTTTTGACGGCTTAGGCCGTGTGGGCAAATTAACGGAAAAAGATGTCGATACTGCGATGCGCGAGGTGCGCATGGCATTGCTCGAGGCGGATGTGGCGCTGCCCGTCGTCAAGGATTTCGTGCGCCGCGTCAAAGAGCGTTCCGTGGGTGCTGAAGTCGCCAAGAGCCTGAAGCCTGGCCAGCAGGTCGTCAAAATCGTTTATGAAGAGCTGCTGGAAACGCTTGGGGAAGCCGGCCGCTTAAACTTTTCCGGCAGCACTAAACCCCATGTCATCATGTTAGTGGGCTTGCAGGGTTCCGGTAAAACCACTACGGCTGCAAAACTTGCGCTCCAGCTTCGGCGCGACGGCCGCGCGCCCTTTCTGGTCGCTGCCGATACTTACAGGCCGGCAGCCGTTGACCAGCTTGTGACGCTCGCGAAACAGATCAACGTGCCGTACTACGAAGAGGGAACACGATCACGCCCGCCCGATATCGCTAACAACGGCTTGAAGGCAGCGAGAGAGAGTAACGCTGCCGTCGTCATTTTGGACACGGCCGGCCGCCTGCAGATCGATGACACGCTGATGCAGGAGCTTGAGGAGATCAAGCGGCGCACGAATCCGGTCGAAATTTTACTGGTCGCCGACTCTATGACCGGTCAAGAGGCGGTCAACATTGCTGATGGATTTAACAAGCGGCTTGGCATTACCGGGTTAATCCTGACCAAAGTGGATGGTGACGCGCGCGGGGGCGCCGCGCTCTCTATGCGCGCGGTCACGGGCGTGCCGATCAAATTCATCGGTACCGGCGAAAAGCTCGACGGTTTCGAGCCATTTTACCCAGATCGCTTAGCCCAGCGCATCCTCGGCATGGGCGATGTGCTGACATTGATCGAAAAAGCGGAAGCCGCCTTCGATGAAGCGGAAGCCCTTAAGCTGCAAAAGAAGCTGTTGGAGAACCAGTTTACCCTCCAAGATTTTCTTGAGCAGCTTCAGAAGATCCGAAAAATGGGTTCGCTTGGCCAGCTTCTCAACATGATCCCGGGCATGAGCCGCATGCGTGACCAGATCGATCAAGAGGAGATGGAAAAGCGCATCAAGCGGGTCGAGGCGATCATCAATTCGATGACGCATGACGAACGCAACCAACCCAAGATTCTTAATGCGAGCCGTAAGAAGCGAATTGCGGCTGGCAGCGGGGTTGAAGTGCGCGACGTCAATGAAGTGCTTAAGCAGTTTAACGACATGCAGAAGTTAATGAGTCAGGTGCGCAAGGGGCGCATGCCGAACATTCCCGGCCTGCCCCGCGGCATGATGCGCTAGTGCGGCCCTCACCGCGCTACCGCAACTGAGTCACGGTTTTCGTGCCAGTGGTTCCCCGCCTTCTAGAGGTGCATGGGAACGCTATCTAAACAGGAGTTGCAACATGGTTCGCATTCGCTTTCGTCGTGTTGGCTTGAAAGGCCAACCCAGCTACCGTATTGTCGTGACTGACCAGCGCAGCCCGCGCGATGGAAAGTTCATTGAGATCATCGGGCACCATAACCCGCGCACAGAACCCGCGACTGACGTGATCAATGAGGAACGCGCCCTGTACTGGCTGAATGTTGGCGCGCAGCCCAGCGACCCGGTTCGGCGTGTGCTCCAGCGCACTGGCACGCTCGAACGGTTTGAACGCCTGCGCAAGGGCGAACCCGTCGAGGCTTTGGTCGCTGAAGCGCAGGCCGCTGCCGAAGCGCGCGTTGTTAGCCCGCGCACACGCTACCCCTCGCCCGCTCCGGGCGAGGGCAAGCACAAACCGAAAGAAAAATAACAGCCTTGGCAGCTCACTATCGCTTATGAAGAGGTGAGCAAACCAAATTTTGTGAGAGGAGGCGCATATGGAGTCTCTGGTGGAATATGTCGCCAAAAGCTTGGTCGATGACCCAACGCAGGTGCGCGTCAGAAAACGCGAAAACGCATCTTCGATCATCATCGAGCTTCATGTCGCTCCACAAGATACAGGGCGGATTATCGGTAAAGGCGGGCGCGTCGCCAATGCGCTGCGAACATTGCTGCGGGTTGGCGAAAGTGAGGGGCGCGGCAAGCGCATCATCCTTAAAATCAGTTAGCCATGCGCCACTCTCGGCGAAACCCGCCGCCCTATCTGCTACTAGGACAGATCCTGCGCCCGCACGGTGTGCATGGCGAGCTGCGCGTTCGCATTCTGACGGGCCATCCAGAACGCATCGCCGAGCTGGCCCGCGTTTACATCGGCAACGATCCCGAATCGACTTCAGTCGCGGCCTACGAAGTTGATGCGATGCGGATCCATCAAGAGTACGGGTTGCTTAAGCTGAAAACTCTCGACGACCGCTCGCAAGCGGAACGGCTGCGGGGCCAGTTTGTCATGGTCGATCTTGACAGCGCGGTTCCCCGCGAGGAAGGTGAATTTTTCTT
>DAOTYT010000261.1:0-5335 GCA_034434615.1 Anaerolineae bacterium
GCCGTGGGCATATCTTCCTCTTCCTGCTCCTCGACGACCTCAACCCGCATCTCGCGCTCTTCCATCGCCTTCAAGCTCAGGTCGATGCGCTTCTTCTTGCGATTGATCTTGATGATCCGCGCGTTAACCTGATCGCCCACCTTAACGACATCGGAGGGCGAATTGACGAAGCCGCTCGCCAGTTCTGAAACATGGATCATGCCCGGCCGCTCTGCGCCAATGTCGACGAATACGCCAAAGTTCTCAAGGCGCACCACAGTTCCAACGACGACATCGCCCTCTTTGAGATCATCCCAGGTCTTGGCAGGGGGTCGCGACAGCGACAAAGCGATACGCCCCGTATCTTTCTCCACTTTAAGCACGTAAACCGTGATTTCCTCGCCCGCCTTCACGACATCTTCGACGTTGCGCACGTTTGGCTTGCCGAGCTGAGAGATATGCAGCAAGCCGTCCTGGCCAACGCCGATATCGACAAATGCGCCATACAGCTCGATGCGTTTCACCGTGCCGCGCAGTTCCATTCCTGGTTCCAGCGCCTCGATCGAGGCCGGGGTTGTTTTCATTTCTTCAGTCATCTTGGCCGCTCCTCACTCACCAACAACCTGACCACCCTCGTCAGGGCGCAGGGGTCAAAGTCACGCTGGGCGTGACGACAAACTCTTGTTGTTCATATGCTTGAAAAGACTGAAAACCCTGCCAAGCGCGCAAACTGCTGGTTTGCAGCAGCAGCTCCATATCGCTTGGTTTCATGTACAACACGCCAATGATCTCACTGCTGCCAGTCACTGATCCCCCCGTGCCGGGAACAAAAGCGTAGATCACCATCGGCACATCGGGATAGATCAGATTGAAGATGGCCTGATCATCGGAAAATGGGCTGCCGACAACATAAGTTGGCTCGCCTTGCGCAGCGATCAACTCACCCAGCGTGGTGGTCGGCGCCGTTCGCAGGAATATATAACTGACGAGTTGGCCATCTTCCGTCAACACTTGACAGCATGGCGTGCCGCCGACTGGCTGGAATTCGACCAGCGCAGCGTCAGAGTTCTCGTCTTCTTGAATTTGCATGTTTTCAAGAGTGAGGTCGTCCTCAATGAGGGTCAGCGCTGTTCGCCACGTCGTCTCTCCGGGCGTAATACCCCGCCAGCAGGGCGCTGCACACGGCTCATTGGTGATCAGGCTGTCATCTCGAAGCAAGTTTTCATCGCGAAGATTGGGGGGTGGGCCGCATGCGGAAACGATGATGATCAAGACTGCCAAAATGCCTGGCAGAATGAGAAGCAGCTTCATGGACTAGGACGCTTTCTTCATGTCAGCGGTGGCTGTTGAGTGCTGAGGTGGCCCAGTTGGCCACCCCAGCCTGAGGACTTCCTAGAGAAGTCCTGTCGTCAGTTAAGCTGTGACAAGGTGAGCTGATACGTGCCGGTGGTGCCGCCGTAGATCCCACCAAAGTGTGTGGCAATGATAATATACTGCCCGGTTTCTGGCAAGGTAAGATTGGCGATCAGCGAGTTGATATTCTCGCCAGCCACGGCATCATCATTCTCCGCTACCAACGTCCCCGAAGGCCCGATCAGGTACAGCAGTGGGTCGAGCGAGCCAGAGGTGTTGTTCATGGCGATGTTGATCACATCGCCAGCGGTACCGTTGAAGATGTACAGGTCAAACCGGTTCTCGAACGTGATGCTGCCGTTGACCGGCGCGCCAGGCTGGATCGGGAGCGCGTTCTCCAGCTCGCTCAAATAGTCGATATCCGTCACACCGCGAATGATGCCGCCCGGCCCAGCTGTGAACGAGCTATCAGCGCCGATCGTGAAGCTGGTCAAGAAGCGCTCGTTCGGCAGCGGGGTATCGGAAACGCTGTAGACCTCGCGCCCATTAAAAAGCACATAGAGCGTAAATGTAGCCGGTGCGGGGTCATCGCACGAAAACTGATGCCATACCTCGATCTCATAGGCGCCAGGGCGCGGCGGAATGTTCGTTGGCCAGTAGATATAGGAGAGTGCAGTCCCTTCAGTAGGCAGAGGCCGGCAGTTCAAATTTCCATCGGCCAACAACTCGCCGCCGCTGCGAATACGCGGGATATCGTCATAGACGGCGTCTCCTGCGGGGTCACGAACAAGGAGCTGCAGGTCGTGGCTGGTATTCCACAACAAGCGCACCTCAAGCGAGCCATTGGGCAGGTTGAGATATTGTTCTGGCAGGTTGAAGTCGCGCGAAGTCAGCGTCAAGACGTAGTCGCCCTCAGTGCCGCCGATATCTTTGGCATAGCGGGTGGCAACGATCGTGTAAGTACCGCCGCTTAAAAGCAGCACATCCTGGATGGCCGAGTCTGTGATGCCGGGCGCAACGTCGTCATTAAAGCGGATGATCGCCCCGGTCGCATCGAGAAGCGCCAGATACGTATCGAGGCTGCCGCTGGTGGCCTCCATGAAAACGGAGATCAGCGAATTCGGCTGCGCGACAAACGAAAATGACTGGAATGGCTGTCGGTTGGAGATAAACCCATTGACCGAACTGCCGATCTCGATCGGTCGTGCAGCGGCGAAGATCTCTGCCGGCGCTGCCGGCAGCTCAACCTCATTGACGATGCCGCTGTTCCCGGTCAGCGCTACGGTGCCATTCGCAAACACTTCAAAGCTGGTGACGAATACCTGCCCTGGAGACAGCCTTCCTTCGACAGGAGCCAACGGTGCGCCATTGAACGTGATGTTGATCGTGAATTCGCGCGGAACTTCGCCGGCGCAGGCCTGCTGGAAGTAGACGAGCACCTCGTAGCTGCCCGTCGGCACGCCGCCAGAAGGCCATGTAGCCCTTTCGGTGGGCGATTGGTCGGTCGTCACCGCGCAGCCCTGATTAATGTTCTGGCTCAGCGTGCCTCCGCTGTCGACGACCGGCGTCTGCCAGTAGAGCGACCCACCGACCGGATCGCGCACTTCCAGGTCGAAGTCGTCCGTCGTCGACCAAACCAGCGCCACCTCGATGCCGGCGGTCGTCACGACCTGCCCACCAGCCGCCGAGCCATCCACACCCTGAGGCACAATGTCGACATCGAGCAGGTCAGCAGGGCTTGGCGTTGGAGCTGGCGCTTCAACTTCTTCAGGTGTACCTTCGGCGCCTGGCGGCGGGGCATCGACGACCGAAACGACGATCTGGAACACCACTTCACTGATAGAGGCTACCCCAGCAGCTTTAAAAACGGTGATGTAATGCAAGCCACTCTCTGCTGGGCTGAAGGCTTCCAGCTCAACGTCTCCGTCGAGATCGCTGTCGACCACCTGCGCAACTTGGGCGCCGCTTTGGTCAGTGACCGCGATCGCCAGCGGCACGCCGATGGGGTTGACCGCAGCGATGCTGTAAGTTAACTCGGCGTCTGCTTCCAGCGTGAAAACCTGAACGATGTTCGAGCGATTGAGGATGCCGGTTGCTGGCACATCAAGCGCAAGCTGGCGCGTTTCAGCCGCCTGCCCGGCCGCAAGCTGCATCGGCAGCACAAGCAGCAGCAAGTACAGCAGCAGCCTATGCTGCCGAAGTTTCGTCATCATGGAGAAAAACCTCCTGATCGTTCCAAACGCCATTAAGAGCACCTGTGGCCGGAGTAGTGTAACCGAAACCCTCAGCTCACGCTATTCGCAAAGGCTACGGTTTCCCGACGGAGTGGCCATTGGTCGCGAGACACAAAAGCTAAGGCGCACCCACCGAAACCCGACCGGGCGACAGTTCGACAAACGTCGTCGTCCCCTCAAGCACATTCACGATCGCACTGACGCGCTCTCCACCGATATTGGCGATCACTTCGTGACGGCCGACGGGGACATCACCAAAAACGAAGTTCTCATTCCAGACGGGGTCTGGGTTCACATCCACGCCGGAGCGCTGGAAAATGTACGTCGTCGTCGTGTCGATGACCTGACCAGTAGCGCGGCTGCGCAGGGTTACATCGGCATCCATCACCCATTCGCCGAAGGCATTGGTCACACGCCCTGCAATGACACCAGTACCCACGTAAGGAACCATCCACAAAACCGGGTTGAACGTATCGGCGTAAGTGGGGATATCGCTGTTTGGGTTGCGTTTCAGGCGCACTTCGAAATGCACATGCGGGCCAGTGACGCGGCCAGTGTTGCCCACCAGCCCGATCACATCACCGGTTTCGACGCGCTGGCCGGGCAGCACATTGACCATCTGCAAATGGGCGTACAGGGTGTAGACGCGGCGCCCCTGATAACCAAAATCATGCTCGATGACGACCACGTTGCCGTAGCTAAAGGTATCTTGGAAACTACCGCCTTGCACGCGCAGGCCATCGGCAGCCCAAACGATGGTGCCCGGGCCGGCCGCCCGCACCGTCTCCCCGATGGGATTTGGCATGTCGATCCCGGCGTGGATGCGCCATGAGTTCTCCGGCCCATCCGAACCATAGGGATAGTAGAACAGGCCGCGGTTGTTAGCATTCGAGTCGACCGGGCGGATCAGCCAGTAGTGGTCACGCCCCAGCGGATCGCGCGAGATGGGCGGTATGAGCGGCGGCGGCTGCCACGATTGAGGCGGCCGCGTCACATAGATTTGCGTGACCGGCACATCGGTCACCAACGGCGGCACAGTGGGCGGCAGCGGTGTTGGGGTCGCCCCACTGAAGGGCGCCGCCGTCGCCTCTCCGCTGAAAGCGACCGGCGCAAATGGCGTGGTATTTAGGCCGGCTTCCAGCGGCAGCGTCGGCACGATGAACTGGCCGGTGGGAATGGGAACGGTCGGCAGGGGCGTGCTGTCCCTGCCGAACCCCTCTTCCAGGATCGCCTCCCAGGCGTTGATTTCCGTCGTTGGCTGCGCCTGTGTTGGGATGATGACTCGCAAAGGTGGTGCGGGCCGTGAATTCGTCCACAAAATGAAACCAAAGCCGAGAAACGCAAACACGATCAAGGTCAGCGCGGGGATGCCGCCGCTATGCCGCTGCATCAGGAATTCTGCCCTTCCTCCACTGCTTCTTCATCAAGCGGAGGCGCATTCAACGGCGCTTCTAAGTTCATCCCCTCCGCCGGCTCAGGCTCAGGCGCGCCAGCCGCCGCGAGCGGCGCGGCCGTTGGCGCAAAGTTGACCAGCGGGCCGGGCGCATAGATCTCGCGCATGGCGCTGTACCAATCAAGACCGTCGGTTTTGCGGAAGCTCCAAAAATTGATCGTGTTGGAATTGCGTCGCCAATCGGATCCAGCCGGAACGCGCTCCCAGCCATAATCTTCGGCCAACGTCGTGAAATCGATGTAATATCCGGCGGGCATGGTCGAACGCAGCCGCCCACCTTGATCGTACGCCTCAACATCGCCCTGTGTTCGGCTGG
>DAOTYT010000262.1:0-5954 GCA_034434615.1 Anaerolineae bacterium
AAGGCCCAGTTCGGCGCTCCGAGCAAGGTGATGTTGTGGTCGATCAAGAAACTTTGAAAGACCGGGACGATGGCGAAAGCGCCGATCAGGAAGTGGAAGCCGTAGTGCGCGGCCCATAACCCGAACCCGAGCGGCATGAACGCCGGCGCAAACGCGGCGACCGTGTGCCGCGCGCTGTCGCGGCGCAGCGTGCCAGTTAAACGCCGCGACGCCCACGCCGCCCCCAGCGCGAGCAGGGCCGGCAGCAGCAGCGCCCCCACCCCGAAGATCAGCAGCAGCGTGATCCCTTCGATCGCCATATTGGAGAGGCCGAGCGCTGTGAGGCCCAGGCTGTGCGCCAGCACCTGCATCAAGTCGTAGACCGGCGGCACCATGCCGAAAGCGTTCACTAACCCCATGAACGCCAGCCCGATGACCAGCAGCGATACATCCCAGCGCGCTGGCCATGCACCGGGACGGGCCAGCTCTGCCCCCGGGGCGCGCGCGAACAGCGCGACATTGTCGTGAGGACAGGCGCGCGCGCAGTCAAGGCACAGCGTGCAGTCGAGATTGGTGCGCATGTGCGGTGGAAACAGCAGCGTGCCGCAGCCAGGCGTGCCTTGCGGGCCGTTCATGTGCGTCTTGACCGGCGTCCCATCACTGCCGATCTGGTCGACCAGCACGATCGACGTCTCACGGTAGCTGCCGGTGACGCACTCTTTGCCCACACACGTCCGACAGACCTCCGGATCGCGCACGCCGATCTGCGTCGGCGAGACGGTCGAATACACGAAGTTGAACGTCCCCAGCGGGCAAACATATTTGCAAAACGCTGACTCGGTAAAGATGGCTTCCATGACGAACGACGCGACAAAATAGGTGATGATCACCCACGCCGTGAGCGCCGGGCTGGCCCACATATCGAGCCATTCATACAGGAAGAACAGCGCGAACAGCGCGCCAATGGCGATCCATTTATTGCGCAGCCGCTTGGGAAAGCGCCGGCCACGCACGCTTAACCGTTTGGCCAGCGTGCGCGGCAGCATGAATGGACAGCCCATACAGAACAAGTTGCCAACCAGCAGCAAGGCGAGAACGACGAAACCGCGGTAATGCACCCACGGCACGAGCGTGGCGAGGTTTTCGGCGGCGCTTTGCGGCCCGGTCAGCCCATCGTACATCAGCAGCGCGGCCAGCGCCAGCAGCGGCAGTTGAAAGACGAGCCGCCCCCAGCGCCAGCGCAGCAGCCGGCCGATCAGTGGCCAACGCAGCACGTCAAGCGCGGTGGCCGGTCGATACAGACGTGTACCAGTTGTCATAAGGTGTGACCTCGCAGTGCAGGGTGGTCAGGCATGCAGCTCAAGGCGCGGTCAGCCTCCAGATCGTATCGACCATTGCGCGCGTTTTCATTGCATAGTGCAAAGCCAGCGCAGCAAGGAAGCAGACGACGATCATGACCACCCACTCAGCCAACGATGGCGCGACGAAATCGAGCAGATCGGGGAATAAATAGGGCGCGACCAGCGTGATGGTGGCAAGCAAGATGCCGAGGCCGAAGATGAGCGGTTTTGCGGTGATGGTGCGGGGTTCAAAAGGATAAATGCCGAAAACATTCCAGTAAACCAGCACACTGTACAGGGTGAAGAAGACCAGCATGCTGCTGCGCGCTTCGATAATGTTTTGGCGAGCGATGAGATAGTTGATGGCATACACCATCGAAAGCGCGATCGCACCAATTACACCGGCAGAGATGACATAGTCGAAGACATCGCGCCGAAATTCGGACATGAACTCTGGTTTAAGAAAACGGAAGGTGAGCAGCGTGGCCGGCACGTTGACGACGCCGAACGTTACCCAGCTGATCTGGATTGGGTTGATCGGGAAGGGCATCGCCATGAAGCCGGCGAAGATGAAGAACAGCAGGCTGTATAAGTTTTTGACGAGGTAAATTTTGCTGGTGCCGAAGATGGTCTGGCGAATCGTGCGCCCCTCGAAGAAGGCACGCGGCAGCGTCGTCAGCGCGTTGTTGAGCAGCACGATATCGGCGATGTCTTTGCTGATCTGCGCGCCATCGTTCATGACGACGGCCAGGTTGGCCTCCTTGAGCGCCGGCACGTCGTTAACGCCATCGCCCGTCATGGCGACGTAATGGCCCTGTTCCTTGAGCGCGCGCACGATGCGGCGCTTGGTGTTCGGCTCCACCCGCGCGAACAGATCGCCTTCCAGCACGGCGGCCTTGAACTCGGCCTCTGGCATTTGTTCGAGAATGTCGCCGGTATATGCGCTGCGGATGGTCATGCCGGCAGCATAAGCTACCTCGCGCACCGTCTCAAGGTTATCTCCAGAGATGATTTTGAGTTCGACGTTTTGTTCTTTAAACTGGCGCAGCGTATCCTGAATATCAGGGCGCACTTGATCGCTGAGGACGATCAGCGCCAGCGGCGTCCGTTTTTCGCTGAGCGCGCCATCGAGCATTGGCGTATCGACGCGTGCGAACGCCAGCACGCGATAGCCCTGCGCGGCGAGGTTCTGCGCGCGAGCGGCCGGCTCGACATCTTCCGGGGTCAGCACGCGTTCCGGCGCGCCCAGCACCAACGTGTGATCCTCCAGCACGATAGCGCCCCATTTGCGCGCCGATGTGAACGGGACTTCGCGCTTTTTGACGATCGCGGGCGGGCCGGGATCGCTGCTGCCGTTCAGATGTGTGGCGACAGCGGCGGCGGTGCGGTTTTGATGACTCAGATTGTCGAGGTACAGCTTCAGGTTCGCCTCAAGCTCATCCTTGGGTAGGTTAGCCAGCGGGATGATCTCATTGACGGCCAGCACGTTCTGCGTGAGGGTGCCGGTCTTGTCGAAGCAGAGCACGGTCACGTTCGCCATCGACTCAACGGCGTTGACGCGCTGGACGAGCGTTTGCTGGCGGCTGATGATGACTGCGCCGATGGTCAGCGAGATCGTGGCGGTGAGCACCAACCCCTGCGGGACGATGCTGGCGACGAAGACGACCGCATCGCGGAACGTGTTCAGGTTGATCACGCTGCCCTGTGTCAGGAAGCTGGCGAGGAAAATCATCGGCACGCAGACGGCCATGATGAAGACCGAAATGCGCACGATCAGGGCGAGGCGTCGCTGGGTCGGCGTGAGCTGGCGGCGGTACGTTTTGGCGATGACGGAAAGCTGGTTGATGCGGCTCTCCGCGCCGACGACCGTGGCCACCATCACGCCGCTGCCGGCGATGCAGAACGAGCCGGAGTAGACCGGGTCGTTCACTTCTTTGAGCACCGCATCTGACTCGCCGGTGAGCTGCGACTCGTCCATCTCAAGCGCATCGCTGTGCAAGACGTAGCCATCAACCACCAACCGGTCGCCCGGCTCTAGCGGGATCACATCATCCTTGACGATTTCGTCGATTTTGATGCGCTTGATCTCGCCACCGCGATAGACGTTGACCTCCGGCGCTGAAAGCGCTGCCAATTGATCGAGCTTGCGCTTGGCGTTGATCTCCTGCGCCATGCCAAGCACGGAGTTTGTGAACACGCTGAAGCCCGCGAACAACACCGTCGCATAATCGCCAAATGTCAGCACTGTCAGCAGCAGCGAGAACATGACGATGTTGAACAAATTGAAGATATTGTCGCGAGCAATATCCCAGTACGTGCGGCTCACGCGGGCCTTAAAGGCGTTGGTTTCGCCGCGCGCTACGCGTTCAGCTACTTCGTCAGGGGTTAGCCCTTGAATGGCAGTCACTGGCTGGGGCAAGCCACAGTCTCCCGATCGTGAAGATGATCGCAAATTATTGTAGCGGGTTCACGATCAAATGTCAGGTGAGAGTCGTCAGCGCCGCCGTTTCATCCGCAAGGCCGAGTGGAGTCGTGCGCGGGCCAGCCCACAAGCGAGAAGCACGGAAGCGGCGGCCCTTTGTCACAGCAGTGAGCCGCCGCTTGAGTTAGCTCACAACCCGCCGTTGACGACCAGATCGGGCATATGCATGCCGGTGATGATTTCCTCAACTGCTTTGATGGTCGTCTTTTTAGGGTCGATATCATCGGCGACCTTTTTGCCGCGCCGCAGCACCACGATTCGATCGACGACCTGAAACACATGGTAAATATTGTGGGCGATGAAGATGACCGAACGGCCGGCATCGCGCGCATTGCGAACGAAGCGCAGCACTCCCTGCGTCTCCTCGACGCCGAGGTTGTTGGTCGGCTCGTCAAGGATGATCAATTCGCTCTCGAAATGCAGCGCGCGCGCGATCGCGACTGCCTGCCGCTCGCCGCCTGAGAGCGAGCTGATCGGCGTGGTCGGCGGAATATCTTTGGTGATGCCCACGCGTTTAAGCAGCTTGCCAGAAACCTCGTTCATCAGTTTCTGATCGAGCTGGCCGAAGAAACGCGGCCCCTTGATCGGCTCGCGGCCCAGAAACAGGTTGCGCGCGATCGAGAGCTGCGTCACCAGCGCCGAGTCCTGATAGATCGTCTCGATGCCGAGCTTGATGGCGTCGGTCGTATTGCGGATCTCGACCTTTTGGCCGTGAAAGTAGATCTCACCAGTATCGGCGCGCAGCGCGCCGGAGAGGATCTTGATCAGCGTCGATTTGCCGGCGCCATTATCGCCAAGCAGGCCGACGATCTCCTGCTTGTTGACGGTGAAATCGACGTTGTTGAGCGCCTGCACCCGGCCGAAAAACTTATTGATATTCTGCATGCGTACCAGTTCGCCGCTCATCATGTCCCCAAGTTATGTCTACGTTCCAGCCAAGAATGCAGCGACATCATGCCGAGGATGATCGCGCCGATGAAGATGTTGTAAGCAAGCCCGGGCACGCCGACCATCACGATGCCGTTGCGCATGAGGCGCAGAATGAGCACGCCGAGCACCGTGCCGATGATCGTGCCGCGGCCGCCGCCCAAGGCCGTGCCGCCGATCACAACCATGGCGATCACTTCCAGTTCGTAGCCGGTGCCGCTGTTGGGGTTAGCCGCCGAGACACGGATTGAACTGGTGACGCCCGCATAGGCAGCCATCAACGCTGAAGTGATGAACAGGATCATCTTTGTGCGCGAGACGCGCACGCCGCGAGCGCGAGCGGCCATCGGGTTGCCGCCCGCCGCCTGAATCCAGTTTCCGAACTTCGACTGAGTCAAAATATAGCCGAACAGCACGGCGAATAGGATGAACCAGACCAGCGAGGCGTAAATGCGCAGCTCGCCAATGTAAAAATCGCCAACTAAGATCGAGGTGAGCGGAGACTCGGCCGTCCATGTACGCTGTGGAAACCCAGACGTAATGTACAATGCCGTGCCGCGCACCACCAGCAGCATGCCAAGCGTGACGAGAAATGATGGGATCTTGAGGCGGGTGACGAACCATCCATTGGCAAAACCGATCAGTACGGCGATGACCATGGCAATCACGAACCCCACTTCGAGCGAAGTGGCGCCGGTGTTGAACAACGTCCACATCAGGACGGGGGTAAAACCGAAGACGGAGCCGACTGATAAGTCAAACTCGCCCGATGTCATCAACATGGTCATGCCCAGCGCGATCATGCCCAGCTCAGGCGTGAAAGCGAGCAGGTTGCTGATGTTGCCAGTGGAAAGGAAGGCGGGCGCCAGCAGCGCAAAGACGACGATTTCGCCAATGAGCAGGACGAACGGCCCAAATTCTGGGCGCGCGATGAGCCGCTGGACGAGCAAGCTGGAACGCCTCGTTACGGGTTGAGTTTCGGTTAAAGTTGAGGTCGGTTGCATAAGGTTTTCATCTCTAGCTCAAAATCGAGATGAGGCGGCAGCCTTGCCACCTCATCTCATCCGAACGAACTGGCTTATCGTGCTAAAGCACGATAAGCCATCAACCAGTGTGGAGGCGATCAGCCTTCCATGATGTCGAGGTAAATTTGAGCCAAGTCAGCTTCGTAAAGCGTGCCCACAAACACATCGAAGCCCGGGGGGATGCCGCTGGCAGCCATCGAT
>DAOTYT010000263.1:0-6687 GCA_034434615.1 Anaerolineae bacterium
CCGAAGAACCAAACGCAGCGCATTGATGAACTGCTGGGCGGCGTCACCGAAGAACTGCTGTTGGGCAATCCGCAGCAGTTCGAGGACAACAGTATCCGGGTAGAACGGCTGCTGTTAGAGATGGTGCGCCCCGATCCAGTGCAACCGCGCAGGGTGCTGCCTGAGCCGCTGCACTTTGCTTTCCACAGCAGTCGCCTCACACCAACACAGAGGCACTCAAGCAGTTGGTCCAACTGGTGCAGGTCGCTGCCCGCCAGCGCGGACGACCTTTCAACAATGTTCTGGAACTGCTCCCTAATCCCGACGATGAAAGTGATGAAGACCCATCCGTTCATCTCTCACCGGAAGAACAACTGCTGCGTGATCTGATGGAGCAGTAACTCAACAAGACTTGCGACCGTTTGACCTGAACGAAGTCGTTCGCGCCTACGAAAACCGTTCTCTTCCCAAATTTGTTCGTTCTGAAGCCGACCCCGATGATGGGCAGTCGGCTTTTTGAGTTTGTCTTGAAGGAGAGCAAGCCGATGAAGAAACCGTTACCGATTTATGTGGTGAAGCCCGTATCCGACGCGGAGAGCGAGGCAGCCGGAGGATGGGAGGTCAGGCGTTGGGACGAGCATCCAGCGCTGGTGCCGTTGGGATTGGAGGTCTACACCGTCAGCACCGCCGCAGGCGATGTGAAGCTGCACCTGCCGTATCTGTTTTCGCGTGATCCCGCACAGGTGGGCTGGGCATTTCGCCAGGTCGAGCGGCTGCACCCTAAGCCGCAGGACATGGAGCGCCTTGAAGCGCTGTCTCAGGCGGAACGGGTGCAACTGGCGCTGAACATGGCGCTGGAGTACATCGCGCTGGCGGAGGACGGACGCGGACACAATGACCGTTCGCGCTACTTAGCCCGCTGCATCCGTGAGTTGAAGTCCGCTATCGAAAAGGAAGGGAACGAAGCCCATGTTGACGCAGATTAAGCCGCTCACCCAGGAAGAACGGCAGCTGGCCCGCAGCGCCGCTGAAGAAGCCGTGATGCGCGACATCGGCGAGCGTCCGCAGCGCGACCACTATAACCAGCACGCCGCGCACCGCTATCCGCCGATGGTCACGAAGCTGATCACCGGGCTGTGTATCGCCCTACTGCTGGCAGCCTTCACACCATCGGCTATTCGCCTCTACGTCATCGGTTCGCAGACCTTCGGTGCAGCTGTGCCTTATGAACTGGCGATGATTGCCGTCGGGATTGCGACCGTCTTGACCGCCGAAGTGGGACAGGTAGTGTTCTCGCTGGCTCTGGCGACGCTCGGCACGACCCCGAACGCGAGACGGTTACTCTACGCCAGCATGGGGATTGCTACCGCGATTGCATTGGTCGGGAATGTGCAGGTGGCGCTGCCCGGTCACATGGAAAGTCCCTTTGCCTGGCTGGAAGCGATTGCCCCACCGCTGCTGGTCTTATCCACCGCCTATGTCTTGAAGGAACAAATGCTGGAAGCCATCGAACTGCGCCATGCCAACGAGCGGGCGTATCAGGAGGCGATCAACGACTGGCAGCGGGCGACGATCAATCCTGAAGCGCACCCCCGCTGGATGCAGTTCTACGCCAACGCCCTTCGGGATGCGCTCAGAAAAGCGAACAGTCGCAAGCGCGAGGTGCTGGACGCGCTCAGCCATGCCGATTGGCGAGCACTGGTCTACCGGGAACTGCAAGCCGACGACTGGTACGAGACACCGGAAGCACCGGTCACGCCAGTGCTGGTCGAAGGCGCGAACGAAGGGGGTGTGGGGGACAGCCCGCGCCCTTTAGCCCTCAGCATGAATGGGAACGGCAGCCAACCTCACGGAGAAAGCGCGTGAAGCCGCAGTTCTGTCGGGTATGCGGCGAGCCATTACCCCCGCCTTCGGAGTTCGGTGGCAGACCACGCATGTACTGCGGCAACCGCTGCAAACAGGCACGCAAATGGACGCTGCGACGGACATCTGAGGGAAGTTTAGTGTCAGACCGACGAGTGGAGCGTGCATGAGCAAGCCAACGATCATCCCCAACTGGAAGTATCAGCAGCCGTCGAAAGGCGGCTACAAGGGGCTGAAGAAGCTGCTGAAGTATGTCTCGCACCGCGAGAGTCCTGACCACCGTCCGCTGGAGATCGACGAGCGCTGGACAGACTGCGGGCTGGGCAAGGGCTGGCGCGAAGTGTTTGAAAACGCGGGGAAGTTCGCCGGTCCGTATGTGCTGGCGCATCACCTTGTCATTGCGCCTGCGCCCGACCTGATGGCACTGGTGCCGGAGGCACTGCGGCATGACCTGGTGCGGGAAGTAACTGAGCGGACGATTGAAGGGTGGCACGAGGCACGCGGGCTGAACACCCCGGAGTTTTCATTCGTCCTGCACGACCGCGATACGGATGACGAGTACGGGATGCAGATGCTCCACACGCATGTCTTTGTTGCCGGAACGATTGAGAACAGCTTAGGTGAACGTGAGTCGCACCGCGTCGGGCGGCAGCAGGTGTGTACCGACAAAGGCGGCTTGAACCGGGAGGACAACCTGCATCGCATTGCTCGGCAGGAGTTCGAGCAGGTGCTTGACCGCACGATTGGGCACGAATGGCGGCGGCTGCGCGAGCCGGAACAGACGCTTGAGCAGGATATCGCAGTGTCCGACATCAGCACCGGCAGCAGCTGGGAGATCGACCGATGAGTCTGTCCTACACCATCCAACGGTGCTGCGTGAGACGAAAAGACGCGATTGGCTTTGAGCCAATCGCCGGTGTCCCGCCTGCGGCGCACCTGTCTACACGGTCGTGTAGGACAGGCGGGACACCGAACCCTCTACCTCGTAGGGGTAGCGAGTTTAATCAACTCGCCCCTCACACGCCGGGGAGGCTTGAAGCGCCGCGCACGGGAGCGCGCCGCCAGCATCGGGGGTGCCGCAGCCCCCCGACGCTGAAGGGCATGGCGCAGCATGCTTCGCCGCATCCAGCGCCACACGAGACAGAGCAAAGGCACGTTTTTCGTTCGATCAGCAATGCAAATGAGGGCAAGATGTCAGACAGGAACAAGGAATATCCCCGCCGGCTGTCGGTGCAGATCACCGACGCGATGGATGACCGATTGGAACAGGTCGCGCGCGGGCGCGACGAAGCCAAAGCCGAGGTGGTGCGCGCCGCACTGCGCGCCTTCCTTGACGAGCAGGAGGACATGATCGGCAGCCGTAAACACTTCACCAAAGCGTTTGGACGGCGCATCGATCAGGTCGAACGGGTCGTCGCCATTGGGATTTGGCTCAATCTGCAAACCCTTCAGATGCTGACGGAACGGCTTCACAAGGAGACGGTCGATGTGAGCAACCTGCTGGCGAACAGTGTCGGTCAGGGGGTCGAGTTACAGGCGTGGATTGAGGAGCTGATCGAAATCGCGTTGCGGGAGAAAACCAAACCGCCAGCGTAAGGACACTGGCGGCGTGGCGAACCGATGTATTTTCATGTCTAGGCAACTTGAGGATACATCAGGTTCGCGGCGCTGTCCAACCCTTCGTTTTACACAAGCAACAGTCTATATAAAGGAAAGCGCATGAATTCCTCAGGTTTGCCGCTCATCGTACGGGCGGCACAGAGCAAAACCACCGGAGCCGCTGCGCTGGCGTATGCCGCGCTCGGCTTAAGCATTATTCCGCTGGACGGCAAACGTCCAGCCTTGAAAAGCTGGACGCAGTTCCAGCAGCAGCGGGCGGACGAAGCGACCATCCGCACTTGGACGTTTGGCAACATCGGCATTGTGTGCGGTGGCGTGTCGGACAATCTGGTCGTACTCGACTTAGACGGGGCAGCGGGATATGCGGCTTTCGCCGCCACGTTCCCGGCTCTGGCACAGACGTACACCGTTGCCAGCGGTGGGGGTGTGGGGCGGCATGTCTACTTCTACACCGACCAGCTCCCGCCAAGCGTGAAGGCGATGAACACACCGATTGGGCATCTGGAAGTGTGCGCCGACGGGCGGCAGGT
Source organism: Anaerolineae bacterium (assembly GCA_034434615.1). Classification (GTDB taxonomy): domain Bacteria; phylum Chloroflexota; class Anaerolineae; order Aggregatilineales; family Phototrophicaceae; genus Flexifilum. The sequence goes on from DAOTYT010000263.1 coordinate 3,993, forward strand.
CGTCGCGCCGCCGAGCATTCATCCGACCACCGGGCAGCCGTACCGCGTTGAGCAGCCGCTCGACATTCTCCGCGTGTCCAACTTGGATGACTTGGTCGCGTGGGTGGAGGCCTTCAAGGGACGATCGGAGGGACACGCCTGGCAGCCACCAAGAATCAGCGCGCCCGCAGTCGAGGCACCGCTTAACCGCCGCGTCATTGAGGAAATCGCCCGCGTCCTGGAAGGGCAGGGCTTCCGGCGGCACGGCGACTGGCTGCATGGCCGCTGCCTCTACCCGGAGCGGCACAAGCACGGCGACCGGAACCCCTCGTTCGGCTTCAACACTGCCAGTGGCTATGGGCACTGCTACCTGTGCGGGTCGATGCTGGCGAAGGAGGTGTGTGGGCGGCTGAACCTCGATCCGGGGCAGCTGGGCGGTCTGGTAGAAAAACCAGAGCCGCCTGTGCTGGAGAAGCGGCGTAGCCCACGACGCGACGAGCGTCAGCCGCCGGATCAGCCTCCCGGGAGCGGCGGCGGGACGAGTAAGCAACCTGACTGGCTGGCTCGCTACGTGGCATGGGCCGGGACAACCGGCAACCAGACCCCGCTGGTCTTTCATCAGGCAGCTGGACTGTGGCTGCTGGCAACGGCGGTTGGGCGCAGGCTGTACGGCGAAGCGCCGTGGGGCGTGAAGGTCTATCCCAACCTGTACCTGATGCTGGTCGCTGGCACGACCTTCTACCGTAAATCCACTGCCTACAAGCTGGCGGAGGGGGTAGCCCGCGCCGCCATTGAGCACATGCTCATGCCGACCCCCGGTTCACCTGAACGCTTTCAGGAGGCGCTGGCCGGGCGATTGCCCACCAACTTCGACAAGCTGACCGCCGAGCAGCGGGAGCGGCTGAGCAGGGCACAGCCGTTCGCGGCGCAGCGTGGCTTACTCAAGGATGAGGTGGCGGGGTTGTTCGGGGCGATCAACCGCAAGGATTACATGGTCGGCATGAAAGACCTGCTGATGGAACTGTACGACTGCCCGGACTACTTCGACAAGGACACGCAGTCCGGCTTGAACATCGTCGAACGGGCAGCACTCTCGATCCTTGGTGTGACGACCCCCGCCAGCCTGAGTGGTGCGATCAGCGCCGGGGATTGGGATAACGGTTTGCTGGTGCGCTTCGCGCTGCTGACCCCCGAACCCGACTACCAGGAGCGCCCGGCACCGAGTGCTTACCAGCCCATGCCAGCCGATCTGGTCGCTGACCTGCGTGCCCTGCATGACCGCCTACCCGCGCCACAGATGACCGAAAACGGAGCCGCTGCGCCCGCCGCGCTCAGGCTGGATGTGCGCTGCTGGGACGACTGTCGGCGCTATGGTGATTGGCTGCGCGCCATGTGTGACCCGCGCCGCGACACCGAACTGGACGACCGGCTGAAGGGGGTGTACGGACGGATGCACGTTCAGGCGTTCAAGCTGGCATCGTTGTTCGCCGTACTCGATTGGCTGAAGCAGGATACGGAAACGCCGGTGGTTACAGCGGAACATTGGGCATCCGCGCAGAGCGTTGCCGAAAGCTGGCGCACGAGCGCCCATCGGCTGCTGGAGCAGCTCGACAAGAGCGGGGAAGCCGTGGTCGAACGCCGCCAGCAGGATCGGATGCTGACCACCATCCGGCAGGCTGGCGGTGCAGGCGTTGCGCTGCGTGACCTGTACCGTAACCTGAACCTCTCTGCGAAGCAGGCGCGGCAGTTGGCGGCAGACCTGATGCGCGCCGGGTTGATTGAGGAACGCCGCGTGGATCGCGCCGAATGGTTCATCGCGGCGGAGTTTGTCGGTTGATTGACCAACAACACCGACAGTACCGACAACCGACAATACCGACAGTTTGTCGGCGGTGTCGGTTTGTCGGTGGTACTGACACGTTCTTAACATTGGAGAGGAAACGCAAGTGAACCACACACAACGAGTCGCCCACGTCGCCCGGCAGCGGCGCAGTCTGACGAAAGCGGTTGTCCGTGAGTCGGTGGAACGGTATCTGGAGGCGCTGGCGGAGGAAATCGCCAGCGGAGAGTGGGTCGATATTCCCTACATCGGCAAGGTACAGGTGGAGCGCTAGGAGGGCAAGGGGTACGTGACAGCGATCACCGCTGACGGCAGCCGCCAGCGCCGCAAGGTTCAGCTGCGCCTACGGACGAAGATACGGCTGTACGAGCATTTCAAGCGGCGGTGCCGCGCACGATAAAAAGGTGGGCGCAGCGGGAGCGAATCCAGGCTGCGCCCAATCTTCTGTATGCGCCTGACGGTTACCCGTGCAGACCAGACCCACCGGCGCTATCCTTCCGCCTTCGCCGCAAGTGAGCAACCGTAGCCGCTCACCACTTTTGGGAGCAGGCACAACGCCCTCTGAAGGGTGAGAAGGTTATGGGACGACAACACCACCCGAAAACCGTTGTTGTTGTTCCTGTTGTTCGGGTTGTTGTTGTTGCGGTACGACGCGGCGGCGTTGTTTGGATTGTTGTTGAACGAGCCGCCCCGCAGCACCTGCCCGGCAGCCTGGCTGACCGAAGTCAGCAACCTCAATATTACCCCATTTGGAGGAATTTTGTAGCGACCCGCTTCGCGGGACAGAAGGTGGGGGGATTCCCCCCACACCCCCCTTAGAGGCGCGCTGCGCGCGCAAGCGCTACAGAGGCGCTCGTTTCACTCGCTTCCAGAGTT
>DAOTYT010000264.1:0-3240 GCA_034434615.1 Anaerolineae bacterium
TGATGATGAGACGATAGCCGCTGTTGGCGATGCCTTGCTCGCGCGCGATCTGTTTGGCCACAAGCAGCATGTGCCCTAGCAGCGCCTCGTCCTCAGGCTCGATGTCATCAACAGTAGGAATTTCTTTATTGGGCACAATCAGGATGTGCACGGGCGCTGCTGGCTTGATGTCTTTGAAAGCGGTGACGCGATCGTCCTTATAAACAATGTCAGCAGGAAGTTCGCCAGCGATGATTTTACTGAAGATCGTGCTCATGGCCTGCTCCTTATGCTGCTCCAGTCAAATGGTTACATGGCCAAGCCGCCATCCACCGTCAACACATGACCGGTGATATAAGATGCTTCATCTGAGGCCAAAAACGCGGCGGCTTGGGCCACATCTTCGACCGTCCCCCACCGTCCCAGCGGAATGTTGTCCTTTAATTTCTGCGTCAGTTCCTCCGGCAAATTGGCAGTGAGGTCCGTTAGCACGAAACCAGGCGCCACTGCGTTGACTGTGATATTACGGGCTGCCACTTCGCGGGCCAGCGCCTTTGTCAGGCCGATGATGCCGGCTTTGCTGGCGCTATAGTTCGTTTGGCCGGCATTGCCCATGATGCCGCTGATGCTGCTGATATTAACGATACGACCGTACCGTTTACGCATCATCGTGCGGACGGCCGCTTTCGAACACAGCCAAGTGCTGCGCAAATTATTCTGCACCACCAGGTCGAAATCGTCGGCGCTCATCATCATGATCACATTGTCGCGAGTGATGCCCGCATTGTTGACCAAAATATCAATACGGCCATAAGCATCAACCGCCGCTTTGATCAGCGCATTGGCTCCTTCTTCCTGGCTGACGTCAGCCTGTACAGCCGCTGCCGCACCGCCTTCGCCAACGATCTGATCGACAACCGCCTGAGCGGCTTCTGGATTAGTGAGATGGTTAATCACCACAGTCGCGCCGCGCCGCGCAAACTCGAAAGCAATTTCCCGGCCGATTCCCCGGCTAGCCCCGGTGATGACCGCGATCTTATCCGTAAGCTGACCCATCATTCATCTCCATGCATGATATCTGCGCAACCCCGTCGCCAGCGCGCCTGTATCATACTGTCAAGCTTGCTAATGCGCCAGCGCCCTCACTGCCCGCCGATCCATCCCAGCAGTTCGATTTGCCCGCGCAGGTTTGCCGTCACATTGCGCCCGCCAAACCCGTTCGAATTCGCGATCCACACATCGACGCGGCCATCAACGTTCGGCGTCACACCTGTGAACGCGAGGAAGCGTCCATCGGGCGAAAAACGCGGCTCGCACATGCTCGGCGGCGGGTTGCCGCGAACGCGGAAGGTCAGCGAGTCATCGGTCAGAATAATACCGTACGGGCATTGGCCGTTGACCCCACCGATCGCGATGCTGGCTCCGTCCGGCGACCACGCAGCGGTCATTCCGTAGCGGGTGAAAATCAGATCGCTCGTTCGCGCAACTTCAGTGCCGTCGATGCGCGCTAGGACGATTTCCGTTGTGGTTCCAGCGGCTTGATACAATACCAGTTGACCAGTTGGCGACCACGCTTCAGAAAGCTTGATCGGATCCCCGCCACCAGCAAGGACGAGCTGGCGATTTTCACGCGTGAAGATATCAGCGATCCAAATCGTTCGCTCCGGGTCGCCAAACAACGGGTCACCACTGGCATAAATGATTTGACGCGGGGTGAGCCAACGTGGCGGCTCCGTCACCCACTGGTCAGAAATGCGCGCCACCTGATTGGACGCCACATCGATAATATAAGCATGGCCCCCCGTTGGCGGCTGCACATCATCGGAGTCGCACGTCTCCGGCTCTCCCGGTTCCCAGGTTGGGCACACCTCGCGATCGGAGACGAATAAGATATAGCGTCCATCGGGCGACCACACCGGCCAAAAATCGTATGAACCACTTTGAGTAATATTCATCGGGTTAAGACCATCGCGACCAACGGTGAAGACGTCCATGGCATAACTGGTCGCGAGTGCGATGGCAAGTCGTGTTCCGTCGGGTGACCACGAGGGAGGGCTGTAGAAACCGCGCTGGATCACGGAATTGATCGGCAGAATACGACCGCTGATCTGCAAGTCGAGGTCGACGACATACAGGCCGGCGATATCAGGATTGCTGTCGACGCGGATGTAGGCGAATGCGGTGCCCGTCGGCGAGACCCATACTTGATTCCCCGTCGCAGCCGACATCTGCATGACCTGAAGCGGCGTTCCCCCGCTCCCTGCCACATAGTAGAGCGCTTGCACGTTGGTCGCAGGCTGCGGTGTGCGGCTGTCTCCAACAGTATCGCGATTATTCGTATTGAGGAAAGCAAGTGCTGGGCCGCTCAGCACTTGGGTGAGGTTGTTCGGCCGCGAGACAGTCTCCCAATTTTGGTACCCCACAAAGCCTACGGTCGGCATGGGCGTATTGCTTGGCGTCGGCACTGGCGTATCGGTCGGCGTAATCGTCGGCGTGAAGGTGGGTGTTGGCGTCGGCGTCACGCTTGGCGTGAGGGTAGGCGTCGGCGTGATGGATGGAGTCGCCGTGTGGGTTGGTGAAGGCGTCCATGTTGGAGTGGCAGTCGGCGTTGGCGTTGGCGGGTTTAAGGCGCTGCACGCCGTGTTCAGCAGAAAGACGAGCACCAGCAGTTTCAGCATTACAATGTTCCTGCACACTAACTTTAAGGGTGCTAGCATACCATGAACTGATCGCGAGTTCTACGCCGAGACGGAAACTTTTACGAGAGAAAACAAGTTTATTTGGTATTTAAAACGTAGTAAGAGCCACGTTTTTCGCCCAGCTTGCGGAGGATGTCCTTCTCAACCAGCGCAGCCAAGTCGCGCCGAATCGTCTCCGGATGAACCTCGGGGCAAAGCGCCTGTAAATCGCTGTTCGTGATGCGAGGGTTGCCAGAGTTCAAAAAGATCAGCGCAGCTTCTTGCCGCGGATTGATGGCGATGCCGAGATATTCGCCGCGATAGGTTAACGGCTCCGTTTCGACAGCAAGCGGCGCTTCAGGCTCATTGCGAAGCAAGACCCGAAAACCGCCAGCAGTCTCTTCAAAGGCAGGCGCCGGCAGCTTGCGTTCGCGCATCAACTGCACGACGCGGTCAACCCCGTAACCCAACCGTTCTATGAAACCGAGATCAGATAACACCTGAACGATGATCGGATTGCGAGAGAAACGCTCCTCCAAAATGTTGTCAACAGTGACAGGACCGGGCAGCCCGCCAGGGCTGA
>DAOTYT010000265.1:0-24142 GCA_034434615.1 Anaerolineae bacterium
ATGATCGTTCTTCCTGATGCGGCGAGCTTACGGATCACGCCATACAGCTCACGCACCTCTTGCGGTGTGAGCACTGCGGTCGGCTCATCGAGGATTAGGATCTGCGCGTTGCGCTGTAAAGTCTTAAGGATCTCGACGCGCTGCTGCATGCCTACGGAAATCTCGTTTGCGCGCAGGGTCGGGTTAACCGGCAGGCCGAACTCGGCGCCCAGCTTGCGGACTGCTTCGGCTTCATCGCGGCCGTCGATAAAACCAGCACGGTTCGGCTCAATACCGAGCATGATGTTCTCAGCGATAGTAAAAGAAGGAACCAGTTTAAAATGCTGGTGCACCATGCCGATGCCAAGCGCGATCGCGTCGTCAGGATGATTGATGCGGGCGGGTTTGCCATTGATGGCGATCTCGCCTGCATCGGGCGCGATCAGCCCGTAAAGGATGTTCATTAAAGTGGTTTTGCCAGCTCCGTTTTCGCCCACCAGCGCGTGAATTTCGCCCTGCCGGACTGAAAAGCTGACGTTATCGCTGGCGAGAACATTCGACGACGAGAAATATTTGCGAATGTTCCGCATTTCGACCGCGTTCACCATGCGGCGCCCCCCATCGGCACAACATGTCGTTTATAACGGGCAATCGCGCCCGTCGTGCACGGCGCGATTGCCCAGCTTATTCGCTTCAGTTTAATCGATGATCAGCTCTCGGCCAACACATTGGTGACGACGATCTCGCCGGCCAGAATCGCTTCGCGTGCGGCGTCGATCGCAGCGCGCACCTCTGGCAGCCGTTCAACCATATCGGGTGGCCCGAACTGATCAAACGTCCGTGAGCAAACGCCGAGGTCCCAGCTAAGGCCAGCATACCCTTCTGCCATGCCGACGTTGGTGACGCCGGGCGCATAGGTGCCGTTGACGATGCTTTCCACGAAGCCAAAGACGGCGTTATCCACCCGTTTCATCGCCGAGACGATGATCGTGCCTGGGTAGAGATCATCCTGATTGCTGTCAACGCCAATCGCGAAATTGCCGGTTTCGGCAGCGGCTTCAAGCACACCCTCGCCGCTGCGGCCGGCCACTTGATAGAGGATATCCGCGCCCTGTGCATACAGGCTCAGCGCCTGCTCTTTACCGGTGACTGGGTCGGAGAAACCGCCGACATAGCTGCGCAGCGTTTGGCATTCGGGGCACACCGAGCGCACACCCTCTTCAAAACCGACAATGAACATGTTGATGCCGGGAAAATCGCCGCCGCCAACCGCGCCAACGATGCCCGTGCGCGTCAGCATGCCTGCGGCGATGCCAGCCAAATAGCTGTTTTCGTGCGTGTAAATGTTGAACAGGGCGAGATTATCGAAGTCTGGATCGACCGGGAAGAAGGTTTCCTGCGCCGCGAACAACTGATTGGGGAATTCCTCAACCACTTCTTCGACAGTGCTGGCATCAACCGCGATCGTGATGATCAGATCCGGGCGGTCTTGCACGGCGCGGCGCATCGCTGCGTCGTGCTCCTGCACGCCAGCGGTCTCAACAATTGTCCCCGTGACGCCTAGTTCGGCAATAGCGCGTTCGGCGCCCGCCGCAGCCGAGTCGATAAATGAACGGTCGCCTCGCGGGTTAGGCAGGATAATGGTGAACCGGATATCGCTGTTTTGCGGCGCTTCAACGGTTTCCATCATGGCGACGTCGACATCAAGACATGGATCGACCCAGACAGGCTCGTCCTGCGCGGTGACATTCATCGCCAGCATCGCGCTGAAGGCGACGAGCAGCAAGATAAGGATTGGACGACGCGAACGAAACGACGCTGACATGCCAGTCTCCTCCTAAAATAGGCAAAGAACCGCTCTAATTGAACACAATGCATTTGAAACGGTGGTCGTTGAAACCTCACAAAATTTAACGCAATTTTTGGTTGTTGTCACCAAGTGATTTGACATTGAGTCAGTGGTTAAACCACACTTATGTAAATGCGGTTTGCTATATCATCCGTTTCTTTGACTGCACCCACCGAGAGTTGCTGATGACCACAAAACTGCTGCGCGGGGGTTTCGTGCTTTGCTTGGGCGAGGCCGATCGCATCTATGAAGATGGCTATCTCATTCTTGAACAGGATCGCATCGTCGAGGTTGGGCCTTCAACACGGCTGGACGGCCGTACAAAGTTCGACGAAGTGGTAGATTGTTCCGGTCGTTTGGTCATGCCTGGGCTGGTCAACGCGCACACGCACACGCCGATGACGCTGTTCCGTGGCTTGGCGGAGGGGGTCTCGCTGCTGACGCTGGATGGCTGGTACAACACGATCCGGTCTTTAGAGCTGGTGATGACTCCTGATATGGTGCCGGCTTCAGTCGCGGTCGCCTGTGCGGAAATGATTCGTACTGGGACGACTACGTTTGCCGACCAGTATTTTTTTATGGATCAAATCGTGCCGGTCGTTGCAGCCAGCGGGCTGCGTGCAGCGCTGGCCTACGGCATTGTCGAGCTGGGCGACCCCGCTGCACAAGCACGTGAGCTGGCGCAGGTCGATGCATTCCTTGAGGAGATGAGCGAGCGCGGCAGCACGCGCCTCCAGGGCTGGATCGGCCCTCATGCCTACTTTGTCGATAACAGCCCTGAGACCATGAGCGCTGAACGACTGCTCGCCCATAAGTATGCGACTGGCCTGCACATTCATCTTTCAACGAATCATGAAGAGGATGAATTTTGTCGCGCCCATTATGGTACGAGTGCGGTACAGCAGATGGATGCGCTGTCGATGCTTGACCGGCCGACGTTGGCCGCCCACGCGCTGACCATCCCAGCGGCCGATTGGCCGCTGCTAAGTGAACGCCCATTCACTGCAGTGATCGCTGCCAGCGCTTGCATGCGTGCCGGGGCTGCCGCGGCGCCGGTCGTCGGCATGCGCGCTGCCGGCATCAACGTTGCCATCGGCACCGACAATGTTTGCAACAATAACGACTATGATCTGTTTCTTGAGATGCGGCTGGTGGCGAAACTGGCCAGTTTCCGTGAGGGGCGGCCTGATGCGCTGCCCGCCCGCGAAGTACTGGCGATGGCGACTGCTGGCGGCGCGCGTGCCCTCGAGCTTGGCGACCAAATCGGCGCGTTAGAGCCGGGAAAAAAAGCCGATCTGATCCTGCTCGATCGCAGCGAGATTGGTTGGGGACCGCTGCCGACCAACGACCCCTTCACCGCCCTGGTCTACAGTGTGAACGGCCTGCATGTTACCGATACGATGGTCGATGGACAATGGCTGCTGCGCGAACGCCGCTGGCAAACGCTGGATTATTCTGCTGCCCGTCGCCAGCAAGATGAAGACGTCCGGCGTTTGCTGGCGCGGCGCGATCAAGCGCGCGCTTAGGACGGAGTAAATTGTCTATGGCGGCAAACGTCAGTCGAGCTTGTACAGCTCGCGCGCGTTGCCGCTCAGGATCATCGCGGCCACATCGCGCGCTTCCGCCAGCGACAGCATCCCGTCGTCGACCAAAGCTTCCAGCGCCTGCGCCACGGCGCGTTTGCCCAGTTTAGCGCTGGCGTAGAACGGCTCAGCCGTGCCATAGGCATCGGAGCCGTAACAAACGCGCGAGACGGGAGCCATCTCCAGCACCTCGCTGATGATGCGCCGCGCGGCCCCGCCGGCGAATGGCACACCCTCGGAGATATCGCACCACAGGTTCGGCAGCACGTTGGCCATATAGCCGGCCTCAGCATGATAGGGGTAGCCCGTGTGCACGAGCAGTACGCGGCAGGCGCGGAACGTTGGAAAACGCAGCAGATCCATCAGCAGGGCGGGGCGGCATGCGGTGAGCTGCACCTCCCAGTCGCCCATGCCGGTGTGCACCTGCATCGGCACGTCGTGTTCCATGCACAGCTCCAGCGCGCGGCAGAAGAGATGGTCGCGCAGCTTTTTCATCGCGCTGCCGCCGGTGCCGCGGCGAATGGCCGTGAGCGCCTGCAGGCCTTGATCGGGCGTCCGGCTCAGCGGCGAGATCTCGAGGCCAGTCCGGTAGGCGATGATCGACTTGAGGCCCCGATAGCCTTCGCTGGTCAGCGCCGCGCTGATGCGCTCGTCGTACAGCCGCTTGAACTCCGCCCAGCCGATGTCTTCGCGCAGCAGCTCGGCGATCAGCACTTCAATGCGGAAGATCGGCACGACCTCGATGCCGACCTCCGCCCGGAACTGCTCAACCGGGATCGGCGGCAGTGGGTTGCCGAAATCGACGATCAGGGTGCTAATTCCGCCGCTGGTGAAGACGCGCCGGTTGTAGGCCTCGTAGCCTTCCGCCGCGATCGCCTGCGTGCGCGCTTGAGTGATCGCCTCGATATCGGGCGGGCAGTTGAGGAACTCGGCCAGCCGGTGCACCATGTGCCGGAAGTAAACGGTATCGCGTTTGCCGCGCTGAAGCCAGGCGCGCGCAGCATCATCGACGGTGATTCCGCCCTCTGCAAGATAAGTTTCAGAGCCACCGCCGAAGGCCGTCACGTTAACAAACTCATCGGCCGTCAGCGCTTCTTTGCGCGTGAAAGGGTGGCAGTGCACATCGACCAGCGGCAGCTCAGTCAAATCGAGCATTTAGATGACCTCCAGATACAGCTCACGTTCCCACGGGTGAACGTGCCGGTTGTAGTTCTCCAGTTCCAGCCGCTTCACTTTGAGGAATTCCGGCGCGATGACCGGCGACAGCGCGGCAACCAATACGGGATCCTGTTCGAAGGCGCGCAGGGCATCGGGCAGGTCGCGCGGCAGGTAATGGATGTGGCGAGCAGCAAGCTGTTCGTCATCGAAATGCCCGACGTCGGCATCGCTGACGGACGGCCCCGGGTCGATTTGGTGCTCGATCCCGTCGAGGCCGGCTGCGAGGATCGCCGTCAAGTACATGAAGGGATTGCAGGTCGCGTCGCCAGCGCGGAACTCGATATGCGCGCGTTTGTTGGCATCGGGCACGCGCACCAGCGCCGCTCGATTGCCCACGCCCCACGCGATATGCGCCGGCGCCCACGAGCCAGGCAGCAGGCGTTTATACGAATTGACCGTCGGCGCGCCGACGCCAGTCAAGCCGGGCGCATGTTTGAGCAGGCCGCCAACGAAATGCAAGGCCGTCTCGGCGAGCGGCTGGTCGGGGCCGCTGCCGGTGGTCAGGTCGGCGCCGGTGCTGGCATCGTGCAAAGCGAGATGAACGTGCACCCCGCAGCCTGGGATGTGGCTGTAGGTCTTTGGCATATAAGAAGCGATTAATCCCTCCTCCAGGGCAAGCGCGCGCACGACCTCTTTAGTGACCAGATACTGATCGACGGCGGCCAAGGGTGTGTCATAGCGGATCGTGAATTCGTACTGCGATGGGCCATACTCCTTGCCGAGCTGCTCCACAGCGATGCCCATCGTCTCCAGCGCCGCGATGATCCGGTGCATTAACCCGGCGCGCCGGTTCAGCCCGGCGACGGTGAACATGCCGTCGAAGTTGGCAGGTTCATATTCGCCCGGGCCAACCTTGCGGTAAAGCGCGAATTCAGCCTCAAGCGCCACCGTCAGCCCTAACCCGCGGCGGGCGTAGGCTTCGACCATGCGCGCCAGCGCGCCGCGCGTGCAGCCTTCGAAAGGTTGATAGTCCTCGGTCATCATGAAGGTGTGCACCAGCGCGGTGTGGTCATGATAGGGCAAAACGCGGTAGCTGTTGGGGTCTGGCACAGCCAAAAAGTCGCCGGTATCGGCGCTGAAGATGCCGCCGTGCCCCATGTGGTCGTTGAGTGCGAAATCGAGGTTGGCGCGGGCGAAGACGATGCCACCTTCGATGACGCTGGCGAAACGCGCTGGCGGCACCGTCTTGGCGCAGGCACGGCCGTTGTAGTCATGGTAGACGACCCAGAGGTTGCGGATGTCGTCCGCTTTGAGGCGCTCGAGCAGCCTCTGCTGTTCTGCATTCACGATCTCTCTCCTTGCTGATTACCAGCCCGCGAAGCGCGCCACCTGCTCGTCGCTCACGCGGCCAGCAGCGACATCGGCGATCGCCTGGTCGAGGATGGCGACGCCTTCATCAACATCGGCGCGGGTGAGCACAAGCGGCGGCGTGATTTCGATCACATTTGAGAACGTGCCGACGTAATAAAGCAGCAGCCCTAGTTCGAATGCGCGGTAGACCACCTTCGCTGTTTCGGCGCGCGCCGGCGTTTTCGCTGCACGATCGGTCACCAGTTCAACCCCTTGAATTAAGCCGATCCCGCGCACATCGCCGACCAGGTCGTGTTTGCCCTGCAAGTCGCGCAGCCGCTCGTGCAAATAAGCGCCGGTCGCTTCTGCCCGCGCGATCAAACCATCGGCTTCGATCGCCTCGAGGGTCGCCAGCCCGGCCGTGCAGCCGAGCGCATTGCCGACACCGGTGAAGAGCGCGGTGGCCGTGCCCGCCTCGAGCAGTTCGCGGCGGGCGATGACGGCGCTCAACGGCAGGCCGCCGCCCAACGACTTGCCAAGCACAACGATATCGGGCGTGACGCCCGCGTGGTCAAAGCCGAACCACGCGCCGGTACGCCCCATCCCAATCTTGACTTCATCGAGGATCAGCGCGATGCCATGCTCGCGGCAGATCGCCTCAAGGCCGGGCAGAAAGTCGCTCGGTGGGACGATGTCGCCGCCATCGCTCTGCACCGCCTCGACGATGATGCCGGCGACATCGGCTGGGTCGCACATTTGTTTGAAGACATAATCAGTCAGGAAGGCCAGCACTTTGCGCCCGGTCTCGCGTGGGTGCTCGCCAAAAGGCGGTCGATAAGGGTGCGGATACGGGATCTTGATCGCGCTGCCGCTGCCGATGAAGCTGCTGAAAGCCATGTGGCCCGACAGCGCCATCGAACCGGCTGTAAACCCATGATATGAACCACCGAAGCTGATCATGCGTCGGCGGCCGGTCGCCATTGGCACCAGCCGGCCGACCGTCTCGTTGGCATCTGACCCGCAGAACCCAAACCAAACTAGTTTGTCAAAGCTGCCCGGTGTCATCGCGATCAAGCGCTCGGCCAGCTCTAAGGCGGGCAGATTGATGCTGGAGATCAGCCCGGCGAAGGTGGTCTTATCGAGCTGCTCCTTTAGCCGCGCTTTCACATGAGGATGGTCATAGCCGGTGTTGGCGACCGCCCAGCCAGCGGTGAAATCGAGGTATGTGCGTCCCTCGATATCGACCACCCGGGCACCCGCCCCGCGATCGATAACGAGAGGAAAGAAACGGATTTTGAGCGCATCAGTGATCAGCGCCGCATCGCGCTGTAATGCATCATGAATTTTTGGAGGCATCATGCGATCGTTCTCCCTCGGAGATGGGGGCGTTCACCGCCGCTTCAGCGCGTCGCCAACGAAAAGCCGGCAGCCTGATCTCGGCGCCGCCGGTGATGCCGCCCGGCCGCGCGATCAGCATCGACACCATGGCGATGCTGACCAGCACTTCGGTCGCGCCAGCAATGCCATCGGGGAAAAGCCGCGCGATATTGACGGCATTTTCCAGCCCGCGCAGCCCTTCTGACAGCAGGGTGACGACCAGCACGCCGATCACTGCGCCGCTGACGCTGCCCTGCCCGCCGATCACCAGCATCGCGATGATCAGGAAGGTTTGCCCAATGTAAAACGCGCCCGCGCCGAACGAGGTGATGAAATGCGCGTACAGCCCGCCGGCAACCCCGGCCAGAAAGGCGCTGATGATGAATGCAAACCAGCGCATCTGGACGATGTTGATGCCGAGGCTGGAGGCAGCTTTGTCATCCTCGCGCGAGGCGCGCAGCATCAACCCCAGCCGCGATTCTTTGTAAGCGTAGGCCAGCGCGACGACCGCCACCGCCCAGCCCAGCGCGATCCATGACGTGGTCAGCCGGTCAATGCCAAAGACCGTGCGCGGTCCGTTGGTGATCTGGTTCCAGTTGAGCAGCACCACATGGATGATCACCAGCAGGGCGAACGTCGCGATGACCGCCGCAGCGCCAGAAAGACGCATGAGCGGAAAGCCGAAGACCGCCGCGATCGCCGCTGCCACCAGCCCGCCCACGACCAGCGCGGGCAGAAAGGGGAGCTGCGCGCTTTCGAGAAAGGGATACAGGTTCGGCAGGGCGACCCCCTTCATCCGCTCTGAAAGCGTGAAGATGATCGACGTGTACGCGCCAATGCCCATAAAACCAATATGAGCGAACGACACAACGCCAGAATTGCCCATGAACATCTGTAGGGCGACGACTAGGATGACGTTGATGAACATCACGGTGATGATGCGCTCATTGATCGTGCTTCCGGTCGCCAGAACGACGACCTGCGCGATGACCAGCAGCGCGATCAGGATCAGCGGTGTTTGCAGCCAGGCAAAATAAGTGAGCAGGGGGGGCTTCACGATAACTATACCCGTTCGATCGTGCGCCGGTTGGAGAGCAGCCCTTCCGGCTTGAGAAGGAGCACGACGATGACGATGGCGAACAGCACTGCCTGCCGGAATTGAAGCAGCGACTGCGGCAGCACAAATTGCAGCCCTACGGTGATGAAACCGATCAGATAACCGCCGATGACCGCCCCATCCAGCCGATCCATACCGCCGATGACGATAGCGACGAAGGCGATCAAGACCGGCGTCAGGCCGATATCTGGCGTAACGGTGCCCACGCGCCCGACCCAGAAGATCGCCACGACCCCGGCCAGCAGCCCGCTGATGGCGAAAGCCGTCGCGATCACGCGGTTAGCGCGCACGCCCAGCACGCGCGCCATCGTAAAATCATCGGCGGCGGCGCGCAGGGCGATGCCGAGGGTGGTGCGGCGCAGGAAGATCGTCAGCAGGATGAGCAGGGCGATGCTGATGACCAGGCTGGCTAAATCGCGCTGAGAGACGAATAATCCCTCAAAACGAATCGACTCGGTGAAAAAGCTCGGCATCGGCACGGCGCGCGGCCGCGGCGAGACGAACAGCAGAGCCGCGTTTTGCAGCAGGGTGCTCACGGCGAACGAGGTGATCAACATTGTGTTGGGCGATGCGTAGCGCACCGGCCGAAAAGCGACTCGCTCCAGCAGCACGCTGGTCAGCATCGCCATGCCGATGGCGATGGCCGCCACAAGCAGCCAGGGCAGCGGCCCGCTGCCGAGCACCAGCAGAGTATAACCGCCCACCAAAACCAGCTCGCCGTAGGCGAAATTGACCAGGCGCAGGATGCCATAAACCAACGCAAGGCCGAGCGCCATGAGGGCATAAAGACCGCCCAAACTAAGGCTGCTGATGAGGAACTGCAACAGCGTCGTGATCGGATCCATAGGTCCCGTCAATGATCCAGGGAGAGGTCGTCGCCTAAGTAAGCGCTTTCAATATCGAAACTCTCGAGCAGTTCGGCAGCTGTTCCGCCGAATTCGATCTCGCCTGTGTTGAGCAGATAGGCGCGGTCAGCCAGCGCCAGCGTGCGCTCCACATTCTGCTCGACGATCAAGATCGTGATGCCGGTTTCGCGCAAGCCATCGACGAGGCGGAAGATCTCTTCGACCAGAATAGGCGCGAGGCCAAGCGACGGTTCATCCAGCATGAGCAGGCGCGGGCGCGACATCAGCGCGCGAGCGATGGCGAGCTGCTGCTGTTCTCCGCCGGAAAGCGTGCCGCCCGGCTGTCGAAGCCGCTCGCCAAGGATTTTGAAACGCTGGCATAACTGTTCAATATCTTGGGCGATGCCCGCCCGGTCATGCCGGGTGGCTGCGCCCAAGCGCAGGTTTTCATACACCGTCAGGCTTGGGAAAATGCGCCGGCTTTCCGGCACCAGCGCGATGCCGGCGCGCACCACATCTTCCGGCGCCTTGCCGACGAGGCTCTGTCCCTCAAACGTGATGCTGCCAGCAGTCGGTTTGAGGACGCCGGCGATCGTCGCCAGCAGCGTCGACTTGCCGGCGCCATTGGCGCCGACCAGCGCAGTCACTTCGCCAGCGCGCACTTCGAGCGAGACGCCGCGCAGCGCTGCGATCGCGCCATATTTGACGGTCAGATCAGCGACGTTGAGCACGGCCGCCCTTTCTCGTCTCGGCACCGAGATAGGCAGCGATCACATCTGGATGGGCGCGCACGGCGCGTGGCTCGCCCTCCGCGATCGTCATGCCATAGTTGAGCACATGCAGCCGGTCGCACAGCCGCATGATCAGGCGCATGTCATGGTCGATGATCAACATGCCGCAGCCAATATCGCGCACGATTGAGGACAGCGTATTGAGCAGCGCGTCGCTTTCAATCTCGTTGAGGCCGGCAGCCGGCTCATCAAGCATGAGGTAGCGTGGTCGTGTCACCAGCGCGCGGGCTATCTCAACGCGACGTTCCTCGCCATAGGGCAGCGCGCCGGCGCGCTGGGCCGCCAGCCAGCCGATGCCCAGCCTATCCAGCGTTTCGCGCGCCTGCGCCCGCGCTTCCGGCCGGCGTGCGCCGAGCGCCACTGCGGCCGCTTCGACATTTTCCAGCACACTGAAGCCCTTAAAAAGTCGGATCGTCTGAAAGGTGCGGCGCACACTGGCTTGCGCGATGCGGTTTGGCGGCCAACCGGTCGTCTCTTGATCATCAACGAGCACGCGGCCCTGCGTGGGCTTCAGAAAGCCGGTGATCACGTTAATCAGCGTAGTTTTGCCGGAGCCGTTTGGCCCGATCAGGCCGACGATCTCTCCAGGGCGCAGCTCCAGCGAGACGTTGTTCAGAGCGCGCAGGCCGGCGAACTGCATGATGATCTGTTCGACGCGCAAACGCTGGTTGTTGGACATGGGTCTACTTTCGCGATGTGGTTGCCTGCGCGCTCGCGAGAGAACGACGAGCGCGCAGGCGGGCGCTATCCTCTCTAACTGGGCTGTGGCACAAATTCGGGGATGAAACGCGTGACGAAAGATGGCACGCCGCCCTGAACTTCAAGGATGAATAATTCCTTGATGGTCTCATGTCCAGACTCAACGTCCCCCCAGTCCAACTCGCCGCTCAGCAGCGAGAACTGGAGCGAGCGCATCGCCTCAGCGACGGCATCGCCATCGATCGAGCCGGCAGCCTCGACGGCCTGCGCGATGATCTGCACGGCATCGTAACCAAGGGCGATGAACGAATTATCAGGCGGTTCGCCGTAGGCGGCTTCATAGGCCTCGATGAAAGCGGCCATCGCTTCGCTGTTTTCCGGCCCCATCCAACTGTGTGTGCTGAAGAAAATGTTGTTGCCAAATTGTTCGCCTAGCACTTCGTACAGCTCAGTCGCATCGTAAGCGTCGCCGCCGAGGATCGGCGTCTCGATACCGAGCGCGCGGATTTCGCGGATCAGCGTGCCGACATCCGGCATATACGACGCGATGAAGATGACATCAGGCTGCTCGCTGAGCGCCTGCAGCCGCTGAAGCTGGCCAGAGAAATCCTGATCGCCCTGCACGAACGTGTCAGTGCCGATGACCTCGCCGCCCAGCGCTTCCCAGGCCTGAATGAAGTATCGGCCTTGCGAGTCGCTGTAGTCGATCGAAGTATCGGTGATCACATAGGCGGTGCGCCAGCCCTGCTCATTGAAGCCATATTCCGCAGCGGCGGCCGAGCCGTAATTCGTCCACGCGGCGACCGTGAACTGTTTGTCTCCAAGCCCGACAGCGCCAAACAGCGGCGACGACGCGCCGGGGGACAGGCCGACCAGACCGGCTTGCTGCGCGGCAGCGCTGGCCGGGCCGCCGATATCAAAGTCGGAAGGCGTGATGATGAAGTGCGCGCCTTCGTCGATCAGTTGCAGGGCAGCGTTGAAGACGGTTGCTGGGTCGGTGCGCCCATCCAGCACGATGAGCTGAAGCGGCCGGCCGAGCACGCCGCCGGCAGCGTTGATCTCATCCACGGCGATCTGCGCACCGCGCTGCGGCGGTTGGTCGTAGGCAGCCATCCAACCGGTCGAATTGAAGACTGCGCCAATGATGATCGGCTCGCCAGATGGCGCCTCTTGAGCGAAGGCGGGCAGCGCAGCTGACAGGATCAGCAGCGCAGCGCAAATCAACAAGAAACGTCGTCGAAACATTTCAACCCCTCCTGCAACAAATTATTTATGATGTCGGAATTGTAAGGATATATGGGAGCCACTACCATTACATTATCACTTACGCACAAATCGCATTTCAGGCGTTTTGTGCAGTCTGCCGTGGCCATCTAAGGATTTTAAAAAAACTGATCATTCTAACTTGTTATCCCTGACCTTTGGCATGAAGCTGCAGCGGCATGATCCGCTACCCTTGACAACGAGAAGTAGAAGATAGGCATCATGAAGGCCATTGGCGTTTTGAAAGACGAGAAAATAACCTGCAAGGAGGCATATCAATGGCGATGACCGCGCAGCAGGTCGCCGCGCCTACGGACGATAAACGGTGGCGGCTGGTGACAGTGACGATGCGTCGTCATGGTTACGAACCCCATGCCCTGATCGAAACGCTGCACACCGTGCAGGAGGCGTTCGGGTATATCGATGAGGATGCGTTGTACTTTGTCGCGCGCAATCTTCGTGTCCCGCTCAGCCGTGTTTATGGGGTGGCAACGTTCTACAATTTCTTCACGCTTAAGCCCCAGGGCGAGCACACCTGTGTCGTTTGCATGGGCACGGCGTGTTATATCAAAGGTGCTCCAGCACTGCTTGAGGCGATTCACCGGACTTACGAGATTAAGCCTGGAGAGACGACGCCCGATAAAAAGATCTCGCTGCTGGTTGCGCGCTGTATCGGCGCGTGTGGGCTGGCCCCGGCGGCGGTCTTTGATGGGGTGGTGGCTGGAAACTTGGCGCCCGATCAGGTCGTTCAGCGGATTGAGGAGTGCGTTGGCTCATGAATATTGATGAACTTCAAGCGATTGCAGCAAAGGAAAAACACGCGCAGGCAGCATTTCGGCACCGGGTTTATGTGTGTATGGGATCGTCGTGCGTTTCCGCTCGCAGTGAAGATGTGCTGAAGGCGCTGGAAAACGGCGTTAAAGAACGGGGGCTGGGAAATGAAGTTCGCGTGACCTGCGGCGGCTGCGCTGGTCTCTGCGCTGCCGGGCCGATGGTCAAGGTGCTGCCCGATGAAACCCTTTACCAGCATGTGAGCGCTGACGATGCGGATGCGTTGATCGACAGCTTAGGTGCGCAGCCGGTTGAGGCCCTACGCTGCGATACCAGCCATCCTTTCTTCACGCGGCAGACCAAGATCGTCCTGTCGGAGTCTGGGATCATCAATCCAGATCGCATCGAGGAATACATCGCCGTGGGCGGCTACTCGGCACTGCTGCACGCGCTCAATGAGATGACGCCGGCCGAGGTGCTGTCTGAAGTGTCGCGGTCTGGTTTACGTGGTCGTGGCGGCGCTGGTTATCCCACGGGCTTGAAATGGAACACCGTCGCTAAGAGCTTGAGCGATATCAAATACGTGATCTGCAACGGCGATGAAGGCGACCCCGGCGCCTATATGGATCGCAGCATCATGGAAGGCGACCCGCACCGGATCCTTGAAGGGATGATGATCGCCGGTTACGCGATTGGCGCGCAGCGCGGGTATATTTTTGTGCGCGCCGAGTACCCACTGGCGATCAAACGCCTCAATAACGCCATCAAGCAGGCGCAAAAGCTCGGCTTGCTCGGCGCGCAGATTGCGGGCACCGCGTTCGATTTTCAGATTGAGGTGCGGCTCGGTGCAGGCGCTTTCGTTTGTGGTGAGGAAACCGCGCTCATCGCATCGATCGAAGGGCGGCGCGGGTCTCCACGGCCGCGCCCGCCGTACCCCGCCGAGTACGGCCTGTGGGGCAAGCCGACCCTGATCAACAACGTAGAGACGTTCGCCAATATCCCGCCGATCATTTCGAAAGGCGGTGATTGGTTCGCACAGACGGGGACGGAAAAAAGCAAGGGGACCAAGATCTTCGCCTTAACAGGTCGCATCAATCACGTGGGCCTTATCGAAGTGCCGATGGGCATCACGCTGCGAGAGATCATCGAAGAGATCGGCGACGGCATCCCTGAGGGCAAGCGCTTCAAAGCGGTGCAGACCGGCGGGCCTTCGGGCGGCTGTATCCCAGCGGAATACCTCGATTTGCAGGTCGATTTCGAATCGCTGGCCAGCATCGGCTCGATCATGGGATCGGGCGGCATGATCGTGATGGATGAAACCTCATGCATGGTCGATGTCGCCAAATTCTTCATGGAATTCTGCATGTCCGAGTCATGCGGGAAATGTGTGCCCTGCCGCGTGGGGACGGCCCACATGTACGATATCCTCGACCGGATCACGCGCGGCGAAGCCACGCTTGATGATCTCAGACT
The DNA here is from genome assembly GCA_034434615.1 of Anaerolineae bacterium. Classification (GTDB taxonomy): domain Bacteria; phylum Chloroflexota; class Anaerolineae; order Aggregatilineales; family Phototrophicaceae; genus Flexifilum. The sequence goes on from DAOTYT010000265.1 coordinate 14,256, forward strand.
GCTTGAGGAACTTTGCGATATGGTCAAATTTACCAGCTTGTGCGGGCTGGGACAGGCTGCCCCGAACCCGGTGCAAAGCACGCTGCTGTATTTCCGCGATGAGTACCTTGCCCACATCCTCGATAAAACATGTCCGGCCGGTGTCTGCCCGATTCACAAACCTGAGGAGGTGCTGTCATGACGCGCGTCGTCACGCTCAAGATCAACGACATCGACGTCAGCGGCCGCGAGGACGAAACCGTCCTTGAAGTCGCGCGCGATCATGACATCCAAATTCCGACGCTGTGCCAGCTTGAAGGGCTGTCGAACGTCGGAGCGTGCCGTTTGTGCCTCGTTGAGATTAAAGGCGACTGGCGTTTGCAGCCGGCCTGCGTCGTGCGAGTGACGGAAGGGATGGAAGTTACCACCGAATCAGAGCGGCTGCTGCGCTACCGGCGCATGGTCATCGAGCTGCTGTTCTCGGAAGGCAACCACATTTGTGCCGTGTGCGTTTCGAACGGTCACTGCGAGCTGCAGTGGATGGCGCAGAAGCTCGGCATCGATCATATTCGCCTGCCGTACCGCTTTCCCGCCCGTCAGGTCGATGCGTCACACGAGCGTTTCGTTATCGATCATAACCGCTGTATTCTGTGCACGCGCTGCCTGCGCGTTTGCGATGAAATCGAAGGTGCGCATACTTGGGATATCAAAGGCCGTGGCATCGACTCGATGATGATCACCGATCTGGCAGCGCCATGGGGCGAATCGGAAACATGCACGAGCTGCAGCAAGTGCGTTCACGTTTGCCCAACCGGCGCGTTGTTTGAAAAGGGCAAATCGGTTACAGAGATGCTCAAACGCCATGAATTTCTGCCCTATTTGACCGCGATGCGGAGGCGTTCTTAAATGGCAAAAAAACGATTGGCAACCGTTTGGCTGGATGGTTGCTCGGGCTGTCACATGTCGTTCCTCGATATCGATCATCGCCTGTTAGAACTGGCCGATCAGATTGAGCTGGTCTACAGCCCGCTGGTCGATCACAAATCGTTTCCAGACGGCGTGGATATCACGCTGATTGAAGGCGCAGTGAGCAGTGAGGAGGATCTGGAAAAAATCCGCCACATCCGCGCGCGCACGGCCCTGCTCGTCTCGCTGGGCGACTGCGCTGTTACGGCCAACGTGCCGTCGATGCGCAATCCGTTCGGCGTGAAAGCGGTGCTCGGCCGCGCCTATCAGGCGGAGGATCTGCTTCATGCGCAGATCCCATCCGAAGGCGTGCCGCCGCTGTTGGCGACCGCGCGGCCGGTGCATACAGTCGTCAAGGTCGACGTGTTCGTGCCGGGGTGCCCGCCTTCAGGCGATACGATCTTTTTTGTGCTCAGTGAGCTGCTGGCGGGCCGCCTGCCCGATTTGACCGGCCAGACTCGTTTTGGCAAATAGGAGGATGCAGACAGATGGGAACTCAGATCTCCATCGACCCGGTCACGCGGATCGAAGGCCACGCGCGCATCACGCTGCATCTCGATGAGGCAGGCCGGGTAGAAGATGCTCACTTTCATGTCACGCAGGTGCGTGGGTTTGAAAAATTCGTCGAAGGACGGCCGTTCCACGAAATGCCGTCGTTGATGGCGCGCATCTGCGGCATTTGCCCGGTCAGCCATTTGATGGCCGCGGCCAAAGCCTGCGATGCTTTGATGGCCGTGCGCATTCCACAGACAGCGGCTGAACTGCGCCGCATCATGAATCTGGCTCAGATCACGCAGTCGCATGCGCTCAGCTTCTTCTACCTCTCTGCGCCCGACTTTTTGTTCGGCATGGATGCCGACCCAGCTCAGCGCAGCATTTTCGGCATCGCCGAAGCGGAGCCGGCGCTGGCCCGCGAAGGCGTGCGCCTGCGCCAGATCGGCCAGCAGATCATCGAGCTGTTGGGCGGCAAGCGCATTCATCCAGCTTGGGTGGTGCCGGGCGGCGTCAGCGAGCCGCTGACGGAAGAAAAGCGCGATCAGATTCTGGCCATGATCCCCGAAGGTCTCGCGATTGCGCAGCACGCAGTGGAATGGTTCAGCCCGCTGCTGGAGCGGTTCGCGGCCGAGATCGAAGCCTTCGCTAACTTCCCGACGCTGTTTATGGGGTTAGTTGGCTCTGACGATACGCTTGAGATGTACGATGGCAAACTGCGGATCGCTGCGCCTGATGGCACCCGGCTCGCCAATGATTTTGCGCCGGAATCCTACGCAACTTTCATCGGCGAGGCAGTTGAGCCGCATTCCTATTTGAAGTCTCCGTTCTATCGACCGCTTGGCTACCCAGGCGGGATCTACCGTGTCGGGCCGCTGGCGCGGCTCAACATCGTCGACCGGCCCGGAACTCCGCTGGCCGATCAGGCGTTTGCCGTCTACCGAACGCTCGACCGCGGAAGCTCATTCCACTATCACTTCGCCCGGCTGGTCGAGATTTTGTACTGCCTTGAGACGACCGAGCAGCTTTTGAACGCGCCCGATATTTTGAGCACCCATGTGCGCGCCCATGCTGCGCCGAACAGCGAGGAAGGCATCGGTGTGAGCGAGGCGCCGCGCGGCACTTTGATCCATCATTACAAGATCGACCGCAACGGGTTGATCGTTGATGCGAATTTGATCATCGCGACGGGCCATAACAATTTGGCCATGAACCGAGGCGTGCTGCAGGTCGCGCAGCGCTTTGTCGATGGGACTGCCTTGCGCGAAGGGATGCTCAATCGGGTTGAGGCTGTCATTCGCGCGTATGACCCATGCTTAAGCTGCTCCACGCACGCGGTCGGCTCGATGCCGCTGGTCATTGAGCTGTGCGCGGCAGACGGCACGGTCGTCGATACCTTAAGTCGTGTATGATACTGGTCCTCGGCTGTGGCAATCCCCTGCGCGCCGATGACGGAATTGGGCCGCAGATCGCGCTGGCGTTAGCGCGCCGGCGCGATCTGCCTGGCCTCGATGCAATTGCTTGTCACCAGCTCACGCCCGAACTGGCAGAGCCGCTGAGCCGTGCCCGCCGCGCGTTGTTCATCGATGCCAGTGTGCAGGCAGCCCCCGGTGCCCTTTCGATCGCTTCGATCGCGCCGACGGCTTATGAAGCTGTGCTCGTTCATCATCTGACGCCAGCGCGGCTTTTGGCGGCCGCGCGCGATTGGTACGGTGCTGCGCCGGCTGCGTGGCTGGGCACGATTGGCGTTTACGACATCAGCCTGAGCGATCATCTCTCGCCGCTTTTAGGGCAGGCGCTGCCTGTGCTCGTCGAGCAGGTCGCCGCCTTCATCCGCGCAGAAATGATGGCTGTATCGTAATTTACTGGTAAACATTACACCTGTCACGCCAATCTCTGCCTGTTGTCAGTACCGCAACTGGGCAAACCGTAGGACGATATCCTCAGGAAAGTTCAGGTTCGGATCATCTCTGAACAATTGTTCGTTGCTTATGGAGGTTTATGATGGCATCGGCCCCTAAGTCGGATACTGCGGTCAAGCGCAGCGACAAACAGCAGGTTACCAAAAAATGGGTCTATCAATTTGATGAGATCGAAGCAGTAGAGCAGCTTGTCGGCACAGATTGGGACAAGGTCAAGGCCTTGCTCGGTGGCAAAGGCGCCGGCCTCGCTGATATGACGCGGGCTAACGTTCCGGTTCCCCCGGGCTTCACCGTGACGACGGAAGCCTGCATTGCCTATCAGAAAGCCGGCGGCAAGTTCCCAGAGGGCATGTGGGAGCAGGTTCTGGAGGCGCTGCGCGAGGTCGAGTTCAAGACCGGCAAGCAGTTTGGCGACAAGGTAAACCCGCTGCTGCTCTCTGTGCGTTCCGGCGCGAAATTCTCCATGCCCGGCATGATGGACACCGTGCTGAACCTCGGTTTGAATGACACTATCGCGCAGGCCTTGATCGAGCTGACGGGCGACCCGCGCTTCGTGTACGATGCCTACCGCCGCTTGGTGCAGATGTTCGGCTCGGTAGTCGTCGGGGTTGAGGATGAGGCGTTCGAAGATTATCTGACCGCGGTCAAACAGAAAAAAGGCGTCAAGCTCGATACGGATTTGACTGCTGAGGACTGGAAAGACATCACTGAGGAGTTCAAGCGGGTCTATCGCAAAGAAGTGGGCGAGGACTTCCCAGAAGATCCGTATACGCAGCTCTCGATGGCGATCGAGGCGGTCTTTAAATCGTGGAACGGCAAGCGCGCAGTTGACTATCGCAATGCCGCTGGCATCCCGCATGATCTCGGCACGGCTGTGAATGTGCAGACGATGGTCTTCGGCAACATGGGCCAGAATTCTGGGACGGGCGTCGCCTTCACGCGCGACCCTGCGACCGGTGAGCGCAAGCTGTTCGGCGATTACCTGATGAACGCGCAGGGTGAAGATGTTGTGGCGGGTATTCGCACGCCGTTGCCGATCGCCAATCTTGAAAAGGAAAATCCCGAAATCTTTGCGCAGTTCGTGGATATCGCCAACAAGCTGGAACACCATTATCGCGAGATGCAAGATGTGGAGTTCACGATTGAGAACGGCAAGCTGTGGATGCTGCAAACGCGCGATGGCAAACGCACGGCGCGCGCGGCGATCCGCATCGCCGTTGAGATGGTGAGCGAAGGGCTGATCACAAAAGAAGAAGCTGTCAAGCGCGTTAAGACCGACCACGTGCTCCAGCTTTTGCACCCGCAGTTCGATCTTGAGTCGAAGAGCGAAGCTGAAAAAAGCGGCCGTTTCCTCGCTAAGGGAGTCAATGCCTCGCCCGGCGCAGCGGTTGGCATGGCTGCATTTGATGCCGATGTGGCTGAGAAGTGGGGCAAGGCCGGCCGTGCGGTGATCATGATCCGCCCAGAGACCAAGCCGGATGACGTGCATGGCATGCTCGCCTCGAAGGGCATCCTAACCAGCCGCGGCGGGGCCACCAGCCACGCGGCCGTGGTCGCACGGCAGTTTGGCGTACCGTGCGTTTGCGGCGCCGAAGCGCTCGAAATCGATCTGTCTGGCCGCCGGCTGCGCGTGGGCGATGTCGTCATTCGCGAAGGCGATGTCCTCTCGATTGACGGTGGCACGGGTGAGGTGTTTGTCGGCGAGATCGACCGGGTCGAACCGGATTTCGCGCGCGAGCATTACCTGCGCACCTTGCTCTCGTGGGCCGACGCGATCCGCACGCTGGGTGTGTATGCCAATGCCGATTATCCGGCCGACGCTCGCCGCGCCCGTGAGTATGGCGCTGAGGGTGTTGGCTTGTGCCGCACCGAGCATATGTTCTTCCAAGATGAACGCCTGCCGATCGTTCAGGCGATGATCCTCTCGGAGCCGAACAGCGAAGAGGAAGCGAAGTATCTCCATCAATTGCAGAGCTTCCAGCACGATGACTTCTACGGCATCTTCAAGGCGATGGATGGCCAGCCGGTCATCATTCGTCTGCTCGACCCGCCACTGCACGAGTTCATGCCCAAACACGAAGATTTGGCCATGCGCGCCGCTGGCCTCCGTTTGATCGGCGATCGACCGCTGGAGCTGGAACGCGTCGAAAAACTGATGGCGGCTGTTAAAAGCCTTGAGGAATTCAACCCGATGCTGGGCCTGCGCGGTGTCCGTCTTGGCATCATGCGCCCCGGTATTAGCGAGATGCAGATTCGCGCGATGATGGAAGCCGCCTGCACGCTCAAATTAGAGGGCGTCGATGTGTATCCTGAGGTCATGATCGCGGTCACCAGCCATGCTAATGAAGTGAAATTCATGCGCGAGCTGATCGAGCGCGTCGCCAACGAGGTGATGGAGCGTCGTGGCGTTCGTGTCGATTACAAGATTGGCACGATGATCGAACTGCCGCGCGCGGCGATCACTGCTGACGAGATGGCGCAGTATTCCGAATTCTTCTCGTTTGGCACGAACGACCTCACACAGACGGTCTTCGGCATCAGCCGGGACGACGCCGAGGGCAAGTTCCTGCTGCAATATGTGGAGACTGGGCTGCTGCCGGAGAACCCGTTCCAAGTGCTCGACGAAGACGGCGTCGGCTATCTGGTCAAGATCGCGGTCGAAAAGGGGCGCCAGACGCGCAGCGACATTGAAGTTGGCATCTGCGGTGAGCATGGCGGCGACCCACAGAGCATTGATTTCTGCCATCGCGCCGGCTTGGATTACGTGAGCTGCTCGCCCTTCCGCGTGCCCGTGGCACGTTTGGCGGCGGCCCATGCCAAGCTCAAGCACCAGTAAGTTTAGCGGTTGAAAGATGGGCGCAGCCTTAGGCTGTGCCCATCTTTATCCGCGCGAGCAGCAGGCCGCGCTGATCGACAGCACTGATCAGCGCGGCTTGTTGTCGTCTAGTCGCGGTCAAGCGTGCGCGGTGGTAAGCCGGTCGGCAGGGCCTTGGGCCGCTGGCACGTGGTGGTCAGCTCAACGCGCCGGCCAGAACGCGCCGCTTCTTCAAAAGCGAACATGATCTCGGTGACATGCAGGGCCAGTTCACCGCTGGCCCGGTGCGGTCGGCCGGTCATGATGCCGTAAGCCATGTCGGCCACGCCGATGCCGCGCGCCCATTCAGGCGCGTGCAGCAGGTCATGAGTCGTCCAGGTTTTGGCGGTGGGGTCGTAAGTTTTAACTTCCGCTTGGAAGCCGTTGGGATCTGGGACGGCCAGCGTGCCTTCCGCGCCGTAGATCTCCATCATCGGCAGCCGGTGTCCGGCGACGTCAAAGCTGATGATCAGCGTGGCGATAACGCCGCTCTGAAACTCGATCGTGCCCGTTACGTGGGTCGCCACGTTGACCGGGATACGATGTCCATCGCCGGCGATGCGCTCGCTAAATGACGAGCGCGCTGAACCGGTTACGCGAGCAGCCGGGCCGAGCAGATGAACCAGCGCGGTGATGTAATACGGCCCCATATCGAGCATTGGCCCCCCGCCGGGCTGGTAGAAGAAGTCCGGGTTGGGGTGCCAGCTTTCGGGCCCGCGCGAGGCCATGCAGCCAACGGCGGCGACCGGCTGGCCGATCGCGCCCGCATCGAGGAGCTGACGGCAGCGTTGGTGCGGCGCAAACATGAACGTATCGGGCGCGCAGCCAACGCGCACCCCTGCTTCAGCAGCCGCTTTCACGATGCGCTGCGCATCGTCGAACGCAGCTGCCAGCGGTTTTTCTGAGTAAAGGTGTTTGCCGCTGGCGATCACTGCAAGGCTGACTTCAGTATGGGCCAGCGGCACGGTCAGGTTAACGATGAGGTCGATCGCCGGGTCGGCCAGCAGCGCCTCGACGGTTTTCGCCTGCGGGATCGCGTACTTGGCGGCCACCGCCTGCGCCTTGTCCAGATTGAGGTCGGCACAGGCGACAAGGTTGAGCACATCGAAGGCGCGGCAGCCTTTGATATAGGCTTCACTGATGTTGCCGGTGCCAATTAGAGCGACGTTGAGTGCGTCCATGCTTGTTTGCGTCTCACGCATTAAGGCCGCGGAGATAGGCGAGGCTTCGTTCGACGGCCGTGAATATGTCAGTTGCGCACTCATCCAGTTCGACGATCAGCCATTCTGCCCGGCTGGCGGCGAGGATGGGAGGGAAATTCATCGCGCCATCGCCAACCGCAACCATTGGTGCGCCGTGTACGAGCGGCCCATCCTTGATGTGCAGAAGCGGAACGCGATCGCCGAGGCGGGTGAGCACCTCAGGGACATCACTTCCAGCCAGGTGCGCCCAATAGCAGTCAATTTCAAAAAAGACTTCGTCAGACAGCCACGGCAGCATGACGAACGCCGGGATGCGCCCATCAGGAAGCGGCTGAAACTCGGCCCCGTGATTGTGATATGCGAAACGCAGACCATGCGCTTTATAGACCGCAGCCGCCTCGTTCAAGGTATCGGCGGCTTCACGAATTCCGTCTTGAGTGGTGAATTTTTCCGGCGGCAGCCACGAGCAGACCGCGATCGACAGGCCAAGCGCCTCGGCTGTTTCCAGCACCTGGCTTCGCTGATCGCCGAGGGGCAGAGGTAAGTGCGCGCCCGCGACCTGTAAACCGAGTTCGCGGAACAAGGCGGCCGCGGCGGCCGGCGCAGCGCCGTAGATGCCGGCCGTTTCAACGCCGTCATAACCCATCGCCGCTAACCGGCGGATACCGCCTTCGAAATCTTGCTCCAGCTCTCTTCGTAGAGAATACAACTGCACGGCAATCGGCATCATAGTCCTCTCTTTGTTCGCGGAAACCAGCCAGCCAGCAATCGACTGGTTGGTTAGAATGGCCACAACAGCGGCAGTACTAACACGGCGATGATCAGGCTGATCAACAGCATGGGCGCGCCCACGCGCATGTAGTCGACGAATCGATAGTTGCCTGGCGTCATCACCAGGGTGTTGACCGGCGAAGCCACTGGCGTGGCAAAGGCCATCGAGGTTGCAAAAGCGACGCCGACGACGAAAGCTTGCGGCGCGACATCGATCTGAAGCGCCGTCGCCAGCGCAATCGGCGTGATGAGCACCGCTGTCGCCGTGTTGGAGAGCATTTGTGTGAAGACCATCGTCAGTAAAAATAAGCCGGCAAGCACCACGACTGGGCCGGCCGATCCGAGCGTCTCCGCGAAGCCCGTCGCCACAATGCTGACCAGACCGACTTTCTCCAATGCCGTCGCCATCGGCAGCATGCCGGCGATCAGGACGAGGCTTTTCCAGTCGATCGACTCGTAAGCCTCATCCATCTTCAAGCAGCCAGTGAGCACCATCGCCAGCGCGGTGAGCATACTCGCCAGCGTGAGTTCGATCAGGTTCAGGGCGATGACCACGACCATCGCGGTCAGAATGATCAGAGCGAGCGGCGCTTTGCGGTAGTTGGAGAAGGCGCCGATCATGGCGGCCTCAGGTTCGCCCATGACTACGAAATCATGGCGCAGCTTTTTGAGCGCGAAAATATCTTTCCATTCCCCCTGCACCAACAGCATATCGCCGAATTTAAGCGGGGTGTCCTTGACATCCAGCGTTTGCCCTTCGCCGCCGGGCCGGCGGATCTCCAAGACCGTCAAGCGGTAATTGGTGCCGAACTCGACATCCTTGATGGTGCGGCCAATCAGGTTCGAGCGCGGGCGCAGCAGCACCTCAGCGATGCCGATATCAGGCGTAATCAAGTCGCTGGTGCCGACGGGTTGGTTGGTCATCAACGTCAGATTCCAACGTTTGGCCGCTTCAGCCGCGGCCGCGCTGGTGCCTTCAATGATCAGGATATCTTCAGCCTGCAGGATTTCGTCGGGGCCGGGATGTGCCAGAGTCTCCTCGCGCGCGGCTGTTGGGATAATTGCCGGCCGCAAGCCATCAACACGCTGAGCAGGGCGTTCGATGCGCACGATCGTTAATCCGAAATCCGGCCGCAGGCGCGAGTCGGCGATGGTCGTATCGACCAGGCTAGAATGCGCTGGCACCTTCAGCCGGAACAAGTTTTCGGATAGGCGATAGAATTCGAATAATTCGGCGGCCGTTGCGTTATGCTGTTGATCGTCCCCGATGCGACGATCGGGCATCAAACGCTGGCCAAAGGTGAGCATGTAGCCGACCCCGGCGAGCAAGACGAGCACGCCGAGCGGCGCAATGCTGAAAAAGCCAAGCGGCTCAAACCCGCCATTGACGAGCGTATCGGAAGCGATAACGTTTGGCGGCGTGCCGATCAGCGTGATTGTGCCGCCCATCAATGCCGAATACGCCATTGGGATGAGCAGCTTAGACGGCGCGATCTTGAGCTTCAGCGCGATGTTGAGCACAGCCGGCAGCATCAATGCGACGACGCCGGTTGAGCTGATGAACGCAGACATGATGCTGATCGAGATCATCAGGAAAACGAGCAGCTGCGTTTGATTGGAGCCGGCGATCCGCAAGATCCGGGCGGCGATGACGTTGGCCAGCCCGGTGTGGAAAACGGCGCCGCCGACAATGAACAGCGA
>DAOTYT010000266.1:0-2306 GCA_034434615.1 Anaerolineae bacterium
GCATCCCCGTTATCCGGCGCATGTTCGTGATTTTGTATCTGTTTTAGTTTAGACACTCCCTTCGCTACTTTTGGCTTTTCTCTGTCCCGCTGATTTATGTCCGGTTCTCAGGAAACCTGACGCAGCAGCTGATCACAGATCAAGCAAGCCGCTTTCACCGCTCTCAAACCTCGACAGCAGCGCCTGCGCAATCGCTTCCGGGGTACTGGCTGTTTTCGGCAAACTGAAGGGGACATTCGCCCAAAACGGCGTATCAACAGCACCCGGCCGCGCTAATGTAAATTTGAGCTTTCGGTTTTCTTTCTGAAGGATGGCCACGAGCGGCTCGAGGCCGGCTTTGGCTGCGGCATAGGCGCCAAACTTCGGCAGCGTGATCTTATCGACGTAGGCGCCGAGGAACATCATATGGCCGCCTTCGCGAAGCAGATGGATGCTTTCGCGGGCGGCTCTCTGCGCACCATTGAGATTGGCATCGAGCACCGCTTTCCACGTCGAGGCATCGAATGAGTCAACCGTGGCGGCGACCAGTCCGCCGGCCGCGTAAACGACCAGATCGAGACTGCCAGCCTCTTGAGCGACTTGTAAAGCCGCCTGCTGAATGCTGAAATCATCACTCGCATCGAACGAGCAGACGAGATCCGCCTCAGAAGGAACGCGCTGCTCATCGCGCGCGGCCGCGTAAACGCGCCAACCCTGGCTTTTGAGCAAGCTAACGAGCGCGCTTCCGATGCCACCGGAAGCACCCCAGATCAAGGCTTCAGGCACAGTCTATCCCCTTTGCTATGCCCGGCCGGGCTGAAGGTCATTTTTCGAATGGCGCGTCAAAAAGCTGACGACCGCCACTGCCCCCACCGCCACAGCCATCACCCCGGCAGCGGCTGCCACGGCGTTCACATCAACATGGCGAACGAGGATGCCAGCAAACGACCACACGATGACGGCGGCATAGATGACATCGCGATTGATGAAGGCGAAGGCGCCTGCGATGAGCGCGGCGACGACGATCATTATCATCCCCCAGACTTCGTAGCCGATGCCAAAACCATCCCAGCGGATATCGAGCAGCACGTAGGTGAAATTGGCAACTGTAGCCACCGTGATCCAGCCGAGGTAGATGCTGAAAGGCACACGCACGCAAAGCCGTTCAGCAGTTGAGACGGGGGCAGCGCCCTCACGAATGCGCAAATAAGTGATCACGAGCGAAACAAGCAGCGCGACCATCGCCACGGTGCTCAGCGCGAACAGCTCATAGTGGAACAGAAACAGCCAGGCGGAATTGCCGATGCTGCCGATCAGAAACCAGTAGCCGACGCGGCGCAAACGCGGGTTTTCACGCTGGGCGGGCAGCGCCTGAAAAATACCAAAGGCGATTAACCCGATGTAAATGATGCCCCAGATGCCGAACACATAATTGGCAGGCAGGAAGTAGTTATCGGTGAAGCGATTGGCGATCTCGGCGCTGGTTTGATTGTTAAACGGCAGCGCTTGTGACAAGCCGTTGATCGCAAGCGTCACAATCACAGCGGTAAGGTTGACAACCTGTCGAACGACATCTTTATTCATCAGCTTCCCCTCTCAAGAAAGACAAGACATCAGCATTAAATCGTGCAGGCACCTCTTCCATCGGGAGATGCCCTACCTGGGGATACACGACCCACTCGACATTCGGCAGAAGCTCGCGCAGGCGCTCACCGGCTTCCTGCGGCACCCATGTATCGTTTTCACCCCAGATGATCAGCGCAGGCGCTTCAATAGCTTGGATTTGTTCAGGTGTGAGGGGCTGATCGCCAGAACCACGGCCAGATAAGATTTTGATCAGGGCCTCATCCCAACCGACAACCTGAAGCTGTCGCTGGTAGCCTGCTGCAACTTCTTCAGTGACGATCGATGGGTCATAATAGGCGCTGCGCTGCAGATCAGTGAACGTTTCAGGCCGAACGAACGTCCGTGCCAGAATCCGCGCCCACCGGTTGAATGATGGAAATTCCAACAGGCTGTTAACCACGGTTGGGATGCCGAGCGTATCATTAAGTCGTGAGCTGCCGCCTCTCAGTTCGTCAATTCGCGGCGCGCCGCCAACGAAAACCAGCCTGTCAACTCGTTCAGGAAACGCCACGGCCACATACGCGATCGCGCCGGCCCCCATGCTGTGTCCGATCAGCGCTGCGCGCTCCAGCTGGAGCGCATCCATGAAGGCGGTGGTGAAAACGGCCTGCTGGCTTTGTGTCAGGGGCAGGTTGTCGCCAGTCTTGGCCGAGAGACCGTAGGGCGGTCGGTCGAAAGCGATGACGCGATAGCCGCCCCTT
>DAOTYT010000267.1:0-22493 GCA_034434615.1 Anaerolineae bacterium
TGGATGCCTGCTTGCTGACTGACACAGAAATGGCGCTCGGCTGGCGCAAATGGCGCAAATTCCTAGATCCGTTCACTGCATGGATGGAGGACTGAGCTGTCTTTGCAGATTGGACGCGGGTCTAACGACGATATCAGCGTTTTGCAGATCTTCCAACGCGAAGGGTGGTATGAAGATTGTGCCAATCTCACTCTATAAGGCTGCGCTGATTATGCTGGAGAGCGCTGAATATTGTGGACATAGAGCTCAACCTTGAAGGACGGTCGTGTTCATAGGCTCCACCCAGTTTGCTACTCCCTTTTGAAAAGTTTTAACGTTCATTTCTCGCTTGAACCGTCGTGGTATAATCGCCGGCGTATTGCAAATGAGATCGAGGGTTCTGCTTCGTGAAATTGCTTTTCCTGCTGTTCGGGCTGTTGATCGCGGCATGGGTCGTCGTGCCGCTGGCAGCGCAAACACCTGCGGTGACGGCTGAGGCGATCGGTCAGGCGAATTTAAGGGCGTTTCCAAGCACCGAGGCCGATCTGTTGGGGCAGATCGCGGCTGGGACGCGCTATCCGGTCGTTGGCCGAAGCGAGTTTTTTCCATGGCTGTTATTGGGCGATCCCGCCAGCACGCAGCCGATCGGCTGGGTCTTCGCCGAGCTGGTCAGCGTGCAAGGGGAGATCAATACCGTGCCGTTCAGCACTTTAGATCTCAGCGGCGCCGCCCTCGCACTGCCAGCGCCGGAGCCTGCGCTGGCGATTCCTACCCAGCCGCTGCCCCCTGCAGAACCGAATGAAGAACCGGCTGCCCCTGTGCTAGCTTCAACAGCAGTGGGGATTGTCCGCGGAGAGATCAACCTTCGTTACGGCCCCGGGGTTGACTATCCGCGCATTGGCATCGGCCGCGCCGGCGATCGCTTTCCCATTTTGATGACGCACACCCAGCTTCCATGGGTTCAGGTGGCCTATCCAAGCTCGCCGACCGGAGCGGCATGGGTGGCTGTCGAGCTGCTCGAGATCGAGGGCGACCTCAGCGCCTTACCGTCGACCAATCAGCTCACGTTTGCGCTGCCGACGCTCACGCCAACGCCCTCCGTCATCCAGCAGGCATCGGTCATCGGCGCTGCGGTCGCGCCTGCTTCGCCGGAGTTTGCCGCTCTTGGTGAGCAGCTCTGGCAGATGGTGCTTGATGCCGGTTTCGAGCCGGGGACGAGCCGGGTAGGGGCGCTGTTCTTAATGCATGTGGAGTCTTCTGAGGCGATCGCTTTTGGCGAAGAGATCGCTTTCTCAGGGATGAGTCTGACTAAGATCCCGATCATGGCAGCTTATTTCGGTGCGATGACGGCGCCTCCGCGCGACCGGCAGCCCTATATCATTGCTGAAGCAATGGTGTGCAGCGAGAATATTTCGAGCAATGCCATGCTCACGCAGTTGGGCGGGGGCAATCCCTATGCCGGCGCGGAAGTTGTGAGCGCCATGCTCGAGCGCTTTGGGCTGCGCCGCACGTTCATTTATACGCCGTTCGCCAACGATCCCTTCATCACGCCGCAGGCGCCGCGCACGCGCGTCACCGATGCCGATCAGGTGAGTGCTCGGCCCGATCCCTATAATCAATTTACTGTGACCGAGATGGGATCGTTTCTGTACGGCATTGTGCAGTGCGCGGCGGAGGGGGCCGGCCCGCTGATCGAGAATTTTGATGGCGCCTTTACGCCGCTGAAGTGCCAGCAAATGCTCAACGTCATGAATCACAATCGTGTCGGCACGCTGCTTGAAGTGGGCGTACCAGAAGAGATTCCGATCGCGCACAAACATGGCTGGATCAACGATACTCATGGCGATGCAGCCATCGTGTTCACGCCGGGCGGCACTTATATCTTCGTGGTTGCGCTTCACGGCCCAACCTGGCTGGAGTTCGCCACCAGCGCCCCGCTGATCGAGGAAATGTCTCGCATTGTTTATAACCACTTTAACCCGGATGCGCCGCTGGCCGAAGTAAGGATGCCGGAAGGCATCGGCGATCTGGAGACGTGTAATCGCAATTTGCTCGGCAGCCAGCTCATCGCCGATCTTGAGAGCGCTTCCTACCAATTTGCGCCGCTGTTCGGCGATTTCTGAGCGGAGCTGACTAAGGGGATAGGCTAACGCGCCTATCCCCTTAGTCGGCTTGCTGTTCGCGGCTGAAGGCGTTAACCCTTCACCCCGCCGATGGCAAGCCCGCCGACGATCCAGCGCTGGAAGGCGAAGAATAAGATCATGATCGGCAGCGAGATCAAGATCGACATGGCGGCAAATTTTTGCATATCGGGCGGTGGCTGGTTTGCTCCTCCTGCCATGGTCGCCAGCGCCATCGCCAACGTGTAACTTTGCGTTTCGCCGGTCAGGAAGATCCACGACAGGATAAACTCCGTCCAGCCGTTCATAAAGCTGAACAGGATGACGATCGCGAAGGCAGGCAGCGACAGCGGCACCATCACGCGGATGAACGTGCCGAGCAGGCCAGCGCCATCGATGAGGGCGGCTTCCTCAAGTTCCTTCGGGATCGTGTCAAAATACCCCTTCAGGTTCCAGATCGCAAACGGCAGACCGCCGGACGCGAACGCCAGCGACAGCCCAAGCAAGGTGTTGCGCAGCGTCTGCGTGGGCGGCGCGCCTGGCCTGGCTGCCAAGCGCGATTCAAGCGCCATTGACCCCAGCGAGACGATGATCGCGCCGATCAGCGCCCACAGCAGAATTGTGATAAGGGTGCGCGGTTCGATGATGCCGCGCAGCAGAAAGGTGACACCCCAGATCGCGGCAGCGCCGATTAACGCGCCGGCCCATGCGAGCAGACCGTAGGGGATGAGCTGGATGACGGCCTGCGTGCGCATCGCGATCAGATCCTGCGCATCGGCGTTATAGGCATCGCGCGCCGCGATCAGAACTTCTTCCGCAATGACCAGATTGGCGGCCGCTTCTTCATAATTTGCGCGGGCGCTGGCCGCGCTCGCTGCCAGTCGATCAGCTTCAGCTTGCGTCGTCTCCAGCGCGGCGGCAAGGCTGGCCTGTGCTGCTTCAAGGCCTTCTTCGTTAAGTGCCGCCAGCGCTGCGCTGGCCGTCTGGATCAACAGGTCGTCTTCAGGGTTTTCCACCTCATCGCTGCGACTAGCGATAGTGCTTTCCAGCAGTGCACGCAGCGCGTCCGAGTCGCTGGCAGCGGCAGCGGCATCTCTGAGATCGCTCACAACGGTGACGGCGGCGGCCGCCGCCGCCGCGCGCTCTTCGCGGCGCGTCGCCGTCAGGTCGCGCTGCGCCACACTTTGCACCCGCTGGTTGTAATCAGCCTGCGCGCGATCAAGCGCAGTGCGGAAGACGCTGAGCGGCGTATTGATGGCAGCCTGGTAGACCGGGCTGCGCTCGAACATCACGATCAAGGCCAGCGTGATGGCCACCAGCGCAATGAGCGCCGAGATAACCGCGACGACCGGCGGGGTTGGATTGAACCAGCGCTCGGAATTTGGCTTGCCGAGACCGCGCACAATGCTGTAGACGATAAAGATGAGCGCTGCGACGAGCGCCGCCGAGAAATAGGCCGGAAAGGCGTTGGCCAGCGTCCGGTTGACCGGCACAGCGCTGAAGATGATATAAGTCGGGATGACGATGCCCGTCGTCGGCAGCATGAGCAGGATGATGAACCCGAGCATGCCCGCTTGCCGGCCGATGAAGCGGAAGCGAGAGAACGCATAGGCCGCTGAAGACCCTAAGACGACAGTGGCGACTGAAGTGCCTAACGCGATGAACAGGCTGTTCATCAACAGGTCGCTGAAGTACAGCGGCAGCACGTTTGAAAACGGCTCGCTTAACAGGCGGTAAAAAGCATCGAGCGTGGCATTTTCGGGAAACAGATTCAGATCGGTCGGCCGGGTGATCCCGCGCGGGTCGATCGCCATCGAGATGATCCACAAGACTGGAAACATCACGATCGCCAGCATCATCAACAGAAACATCTGCAGCAGAATTTGCCGGATGATCTGCCCGCGCAGGCGTGGGCTGAAACGCTGCGCAGCGACGGGCTTTGCTCTTGTTCGATCCTGTGCCAGAGGGGCCGTGCGTACAGTGGGTTGTGCGGTCGTCTCAAGCATCGTAAGCCTCGGTCGCTCGGGTGATGCGATTGTTAATCAATGTGATGACGAGCAGGATGAAAAACACGACAATGCTGAATGCTGCTGCTGCGCCATACAGTTGTTCTTGCTGAATGAGTTTGTACGACTGCGTCACAAGCAGGTCGGTTTGGCCGCGCGGGCCGCCAGCAGTGATGAAAAAGATGACGTTGAACTGGTTAAAAGTCCAGATTGTTCCGAGCATGATCGCGGGGACCATGGCCGGGCGAATCAACGGCAGGGTGATGTTGGTGAACTGCACCCATTTGCTGGCCCCGTCGACATCGGCCGCTTCGTACAAATCGGGCGGGATGCTTTGCAGCGCCCCGGTCGCGACTGTCATCATAAAGGGCCAGCCCAGCCAAACGTTGGCGATCAGGACGGCATAAAACGCAAGGGTTGGCGCGCCGGCGCGGTCGAACAGATCGATGACCGCGTTCGAGGCCTGTGCGCCAGAAGCGAATACGTCGACCAGCGTCCCAACGACGGCAGCACCCAAGATGATGATGCCGCCGATGCTGAAAACGGTACGCGAAACGTCGAGCTGGCCGGTCTCCTTATTGCGTAGGCCCAGTCGAATGGTGCGCCGCGCCAGCCACCATGTCGCCAGCGAGCAGCCGACCAATACCAACACAATGATGGGCCAACCGCGCAGGTCGATCGGGCGTTCCAGGCTGGTGAGCCAGGCCGTACGCGTGGCGAAATTCGTGCCGAAGGTTTCGTTAAAGCTGCGAATGAGCAGGTTGATACCGCCGTCGTTTTGCTGCCACAAATTGTTCCAGATTAACGCAGTGATGTAACCCGGCAGCGCCCATGGCAGGACAAACAAGGCGCGATAAATGCGACGGCCGAATACGTACTGCGCATTCAACGCCAGCGCAACTGCCAGGCCGATCGAAGCGTGCAGAGCGACGTTGACGAGCGTCCACACAACATTGAAGCCGAGCAAGGGAAAGAAATTATAGTTTGGGACATTGAGTTCGGAGGTAATGACCCGCCGGTAATTTTCAAGCCCAATGAACGGTGCTACAGCCCCACCTAGGTGTTCGACGCGAAAATCGAGAAACGAAATGATGATCTGGTAAAGCTGCGGCAGAAAAGTGATGAATATCATCACGATCAACGACGGTGCAATGAACAGCCAGGGAATGCCGCTGGCGCGAATGCCAGTGCGAAGGCTGTCCCACATCGTGGGCGTTTGACCGCTGATCGGTTGTTGTGTGATGGCTGTCATGGCAGAACCTCATCGCCAACAAAGACAGAGGGCAAGGTCACCACAAACGACCTCACCCTCTGCAGCACTCAAGTCAGGAGACCATCACCGTAAAAGGCGTTGGAACTACCGCCCGTGGATCTGGTCGATGCTCGCCTGAATCAATTCGTACGCCGCAGCGCGCGCCTGCGCCGGCGTCTCACCGCCTTCGCTCACTGCTGCGATCGCGTCGCCCATCGGCCCCCAGAAAGCGCTGAGCTCGGCGCGGTTCGGGAAGGGCGTACCCAGCGCGAACTGCTCGGCGAACACCTGCAAATTCGGATTCTCAACTTCCACCGCCGGGTTCACGGGCAGCAGGCCGCCTTCAGTAGCGGCGATTGTTTGGCCTTCTTCACCGGTGACGAAGCGGCCCCAGGCGAGGAATGCATCCAGCTTCGCCGGATCGTTGCCGACGGTCGCGTTGGCGAAGAAACCCTCGGCCTGCGAGAACAGGGCGGGCACCTCACCGTTGTCGAGCCGCGGCATGATCGAAACGCCGAGGTCATCGCCGAGATCGCTCTCAAACTGAGCGAGGTTCCAAATGCCGTCATACACCATCGCTACTGTTCCCTGCTGGAAGCCCGGGTTCGGCGATGAGCCATCAATCACGACGCCGCTGTCAGGATCCTGCGCCAGCAGGTACATATCCTGATGAAATTGCAGGTAAGCTTCCATCGCCGCGGCGCCTTCGCCATCAGCAAAAGCCGCGTTGCCGTCTTCATCCATCAGCGCGCCGCCCAGCGAGAACAGGAAGCCCGCACTGTGGAAGAAGCCATTCTGGAAAGCCAGACCGGTGAAGCCGTCCTCGGCCAAGTCCGCAGAGATTGCCAGAACTTCAGCCCAGGTTTCCGGTGCTTCGGGCACCAGGGCGCGGTTATAGAAGAAGGCGAGGGTCTTGGCGCTGAAGGGGATGCCGTAAATCGCGTCATTGAAGGTGAAGGCGCCCCACGCCGTATCCGATGCCTGCGCGCGCAGTTCATCATCAATGAAAGGCGTCAGATCAGTCAGCAAACCGGCGGTGGCCCACGGGCCGGTGCTGTCGTTCGCCCAGATGATCATGTCGGGGCCTTCACCGGCACCAGCGGCGGCAACAAAGCTGTCTTGAATCGTGCCACTGGGGTTAAAGACCTGCTGAATACGAATGCCTGGGTTGGCGGCCTCAAACGCATCGATGATCGACAGCAGCGCGTCTCCCTCTGCATCTTGCTTGGCATGCCATAGAACCAGCGTGACCGTGTCCTGCGCCGTCACTGCGCCGAACGCCGGCACGATCAGGCAGACGATCATTGCGACTGCTAAAAATACTTTCCTGCGAACGAGTTTCATCGAAGCTCTCCTTAACCTTAAGGGACATGACACAGTTTTTAAATGTTAGGCAACTTTTAACGCTGTCCAACAGGGGATATGATAGCAATTTCTTGGGATTGCACAAGAGATAAGTAAGTGATCTCGGAACTTCAATGAGGCCTGTTTTTCCTGTGGGCAGCCTCATCAGTCCAAGTGTGCTGTGACAGCATAACGTGAAGCGCAACGGTCCAATCGGTCACGAAGTCGTACAGTTCCTGGGTTATGAGCAGATCGTGGTGAATTTGGATGGCAGCATTGCGCAGATTATCCAGTGTCGTGAGCAAAGGCTGTATCATACGCTGACCGTCGAGTTCACTGAACACGGTATGCAGCGCAGCGCCATCAAGCAGGTGCAAATTTTCCAACGTGTCCCTAAAGATGTGGGCCGCCAAAGCAGTATCCCCCTCGCAGCCAAGTTCAGCGCCAAGCAGGGTCAACGCTCGCTCGCGCAAGTCAAACTGGAACTGCCGCATCGATTGTAATCGTTGGTGCAGGTCTTCGCCGATCTCATAGAACAGAGAAATTGGCGGCGGCTCTTGCACGATATGTTTCTCTAAGAATGCCAACAGTTTATCTGGGGCGCCCTCTGCCAAACTATGTTCGAACAGCGTCATTGCCTCCATGCGAAGCGCATTAAGATCGGCGTACAGGGGATGTTCGATAAACGCTGGTTCGCTCACGAGGTTGGTTTGTTTCCATCGGGACATAGGCGTCTTAAATAATCCCAAGTGTAGATGCCAGTGTGATGACCATCATCCCACACCGGCTGCAAGGCGTAATTGCCGACCAGTTCGATCGACTGGATGCCATATGACCGCTTCGGTTTGAGCACCAACAGGTCGGCCGGGTCATACTCGCGGCCCATGAATTGATGCCCACCGCGGCACTCCACGCAGGGGCAGGCTTCGCGCAGCGGTCCGAGCGGATAACGGCAGACGGCGTCATCGTTCCAAGTAATTTCAAGGAAGGCTTCATTCTTGTTGAGCGTGATCGCTTTAGGGCGCGGGCCGGAAATCATCGCCATAACCTCCGCACGATTCGGGATAGCTGGGCTTGCTTGCCCAGCCCGCTGGCATTGTAATGCCATTTGCCCCATATTTCGAGCCGGTGCCCACTACCGCCTCACCTTGAGCATCGCGCGCCTCACGCTGAATTCACTGTATCACGGAACTGGTCAGCGTCTAACTTAAGCTTGTCGCTGCTGGCCGTATGCGTATGACGACGCGTCTTGCATCTCAAGGGGGGTCTGTTACAATCAAACTATGCGATGGGTTCTCTAATCACCCTGTTCCAGCGGAGTAAAGTATGCGATTTCGTCTTGTGTTGGTGCTGTTGGCCTTGCTTTTCATCGCCGCATGTCAGGGGCCGCCGCCAACGGTGATCTATATTGTGCTGTCGCCAACGCCGGATGCGACGCAGATGGAAGCGACTGCCGTTGCCGCTGCCGCGCTCATTGCCGCGACCGACGAGCCGACAGTGTCTGAGTCGCCTACTCCAACTTCTACGCCGACGCTCACGCTGACGCCGCCTGTACTTGCTGCGACCCAACCGCCAACTGCGACACCCTCACCGGCGGACGTAATTGCTGAGCCGCAAGCGTCTGACGCTACTCCCGCCCCGCCAACCGCGGTTCTGCCCTCGCCAACCCCAACGATCACCCCGCTGCCCGCCAATTTTCCCACGCCCGTCTTTGCGCAAATTCAAGTTGCCGAGCAGTTGTTTGAGGGCGGTCGAATGTTCTGGCTGCAGCCAACGAGCGAGATCTGGGCCTTGATCGTCACTGCCGAGGGGCGGGGTGAATGGCTGATCTTTCAGGACACGTTCGTAGAGGGTGAGCCTGAACGCGATGAAAATCTCGTCGTACCAGCGGGCTTCCTTCAGCCAGAGCGCGGCTTTGGTAAGCTGTGGCGCGAGAATGATGAGCTCCGCGGCCGTCTTGGCTGGGCAGTGACTCCGGAATTTGGCTATGTCAGCCGCTACGAGTATCATGCGGGGGGGCAGGTCGATGCTCAGGGCGTTTATCAACTTGGGCCAGGGCATCATGTGCTCTTCAGCCTCTACGAAGAGCGCTTCCGTTTCAATGAAATTGATGGAACTTGGCAGCTTGGCGGCGCGTAACCTCGTGTAACCTCAAGGAGCCTGTATGAGCGATCTGCGTCAATGGCGGCTGGCGCCCGGCGATCCGCTTGCGCTGCAGATCGCTGCTGACGCGCGTCTGAGCGCGACCGATTACGCCGACGATCAAACATGGGAGCTGCTGCCGGGAGAGGGCAGCGGGCCGGCGCTCGCTCTGCAGACCCGCTTTGGCGGCCGAGTGGGTTTGGTCAGCCTCGTGCCGATGTGGACGGTTGACCGGCGCACCATTTATCAGGCCGATGCTTATGCCGATCGTCCGGTTGTCACGGCGTTCGCGCCCAGTTTCGTGCGTTTGGCCGCACGCATTACGCCACAGCTGCTCCTGCGCGCTGAAGTACTCGCCCTTGACTCGCATGCGATCGGCATGCGCTGCACGCTTAGGAATGCGTCGAAAACCGCGGTAACCGTTCAGCTTGATCTCGTGGGTTTTGTCGCTTCAGAAGGACAAGAGCGCGCCTTAGCCGTGCTGCCGCTGTCGGCTGGTGGCGCAGCGCTCGTTCTCGGCGCAATCGGCAATTTGCAGCCCGCCGTTCTGCTTGAGGGTGGCTCGGCAGACCCGGACGGCGTCTCATCCTCAAGGTTGATGCGCACAGTAACGCTCGCGCCAGGGAAGCAGCTCTCTTTGCGCATCGTTCACGTAGGACTGCCTGGCCTGGCCAACTCGATCGCGCAGGCCGGCCGCTGGCTTAAACAGTCTTGGAGCCCCCGGCTCGAGCAAATCCGCGCTGCCGCTGCCCGCACGCCCGTTATAGAGACCGGCGATGCCGCGCGCGACGCTGCCCTAGCTTTCTCGTTTCAACAGCTCATGCAGTCGTTCCTCAGGCCAACGCACAGCCTGCCGCACCCCTCCTTCGTCGCCAGCCGGCAGCCGGGGCGCGGTTTCAGCCCGCGCGGCGATGGTTCCGATCACCCACGCCCGTGGGCCGGCCAAGCTCCGCCGTTAGCCTATCTAACGGGGCTGGCTGCCGCCTCGATCGAACCGACGTTTGCGCATGGCATCCTTCAAAATTACCTGGCCGTGCAGCGCAGCGATGGCTGGATCGACTGGAAACCCGGCCTGGCAGGGCAGCGACAGGGCGTCCTGTGCCTGCCTATTTTGGCCCGGCTCGCTTGGGGTATTTTTCAATACACTGAGGATGATGCGTTCCTGCGCGATGTTTACCCCCGCCTGCGCAGATTTCTCGCGCGCTGGTTGATGCCAGATCTCGATGCGGACGGCGACGGCTTGCCAGAGTGGCAAAGTGAAGCGCAAACCGGCTATCCCTTCACGCCGAGCTTTGCCGTCAATATCGCGTGGGGGCAGCATGCCGATATTCGGTTGGTCGAGGCGCCCGATCTGATCGCTTATCTGCTCTCTGAAGCCTTGAGCTTGCGCGAGATTGCCTACTATCTGCATGATGAGAACGGTGAGCGCGACTATGACGCATTAGCTGGCCGGCTGCGTGCCGCGCTGGAGTGTTTGTGGGTGGACGGGCGGTATGCTTATCGCGATCGTGACACCCACCAAACGGGGCCATCGCTGCTGATCCTCGACGATGCGCGCGCCGATGAAGAACAGATCATCGCTGCTGATTTAACGCCGCCAGCGCGCCTCATTGTCCGCATCACAGGGGGCATGGAACACGTGCCGCGGATGACGATCCGGCTTGAGGGATTGGGCGTTGATGACCAGCCCGTAAGCGAAACCGTCCGCGCTCGTGATTTCATCTGGACGCATGGGCGCGGCGTTTATACCACTCGCGCCGTCTTCAAACGCATCGATCGGATCGTGCCCGAGGGGTTGGTGCGCGTCTATAGACTGCATGTACGCACGGTCGATACGACGCGACGCGATCTCAGCGGGCTGCTTCCGTTGTGGTCGGCCGGCATTGACGAGCCGCGGTGTGCCGCGCTCGTGGGCCAGCTTGAAGCGGACTTTTTGAGGCCGAATGGCGTCACGATGGCGGCCGCCAGCGACCCGGCATTCGATCCCGCGAATGAGAAAGGGGCGGGTGGTGTGTGGCCGTTCTGGCTCACACTGATCGGCGAAGGGCTGATCGAATGTGGATATCAGGCTCAGGCCGTGGCGCTGCTTGAGCGACTGCTGGCCGCTCAGGTTGCAGTGCTGCGTCGCGAGCGCGCATTCTACGAGTTCTACCATGCCGACCAGCCGGCCGGGCTGGGCGAGCGCGGCCATACGGGCGGCATCGTGCCGCTGCATTTGTTTCTGCGCGTCATCGGCGTGCGCATCATCGGCCCGCATAAGGTTTGGACCGGTGGGCCTTATCTGTGGTCTGGGCCAGTGACGCTCAGACAGCACGGCGTCGTTGTGCGGCGTTCTGCCAAATGCACCGAGATCCGCTTCGCTTCCGGGCGCATGAAACATTTGCCAGCCACTGCTCCGTTTCAAGAGGTCCGCGATGCGGAATGAAGCGCATGGCTGCAGTCGATGAAACCTTCGACTTGTTGTTCCATTTGACCAGTGAAGGCATCATCATCGCCGATGCTTGCGGCGTGATTCAGCGTGTTAACCCTGCGGCGGCAGCAATGCTCAATACGACCGTCAATTCGTTGTGTAATCGTCCTGCAAACGAGGTGTTTGCCCGCCGAGGAGCCCTCCTGCGGCTGTTCGAAACCCTGCCCGAAGGAGCAGTTGACCTCGAACTGCCGCGCAGGCGGATCGCTGCGGCTGCGGTCGTGCCGCTGACCGGTGGCGGCAGGTTGGTGCATTTGCGCGACATCACTGAGCAGCAGCATCTTGAGTCGCGCCGCGAGATGCTCGTCCGCGCGATGGCGCATGACCTGCGCAACCCGATCGCGGCGATCAGCGGTTATGCTGACCTGATTGAGAAAATGGGGCCGCTCAATGAGGCTCAAACGCAGTTTCTCAACCGTGCGCGCCAGACGACCAACAAGCTGTATGAGGTGATTGAGGCGCTCATCGATCTGGCTTGGATTGAGGCGGGAATGCCCTTGCGCTTCACGCCGCTGCACTTGAGGACGCTGATCGACGAAGTGATCAGGAGTTTGAACGACGCTGCGCGTGCGCGTTCGATCACCTTGGCGGTCTCGGTGCAAGATCCGCTTCCTCTGATCATCGGCGATCCCGCGCGGCTGAAACTCGTCTTTCGGCATGTGATCCACAACGCGCTGCTTTACTCAGAGCCGGAACGTCTTGTCGTCGTGCATGTGTGGGGCGATACGCGAGAGATCCACTGCAAGATCGCTGATCAGGGGTTCGGCATCGCCGAAGATGAAATCGATCTGATCTTTGAGCGTCTTTACCGGTCAACGGATGAGCGCGTGCGCGCGCTGCCTGGCGGTGGGGTGGGGCTAACGCTGGCGCGGCGCATCCTCATCCGCCACGGCGGCCAGATCGCCGTCACCAGTACACTCGGCAAGGGCAGCGTCTTCACCATCACCCTGCCAGCGGCCCATGCACAGGATTAAGGTCAGCCTACCAGCGACAGCGGCCCAATTTGGCCCAGCACAGGCAGGGCTGGGGTTAGCGTTGGGCCTGCGCGCAACGGTCGAGTTCACTGAGACGACGGGCGATCGTCTTCTGGTTGAAACGGGCGGTGAGGACGCTGGCCGTTACAGCCTCGGTTTGCGTCACCCGGTCGTCTTGGGGCTGACGCGCGTTTTCCAGCAGCAGGAACGGGCGGTTTTAGGCCTGACCGTTCGCATCCACAACGAGATTCCACCCGGAGATGCGCTGGGCACGGAAGCGGCTTTCATCGCGGCGGGTATCATTGGCGCGAACAACTTGCTCGGCAGCCCGCTGCGACGCTCCGAGGTGCTGGCACTGGCAGTTCGGGTTTCTGGCCAGCCTGAGCACGCGGTGACGACCATCTTGGGCGGCTTGAATGCCTGCCTATGCGCACAAGATGGCCTTATCTATCGCAATTTGCCGGCTGCGCCTCTGCTGGCCGTAGTCGCACTGCCTGCTATCGATCTGCCCGAGGTGCTGCCTCCAGAGCGGATCGCTCGCCCCGTCGCGCTCGATGCTGTGCGGCGCATGCCCCTTCTCGTCGAGGGGCTGCGCGCGGGCGATGTGCCGCTGTTAGCGCAGGCGCTCGAGGATCGGCTGTTTGCGCCCCACGTCGAGCCGCTGATCACGGGGCTGCCGGCGGTCAAAACGGCGCTGGCAGCCCTTGGCCCAGCCGCAGTGACTCTCCTCGGCGGCGGGCCGGCTTTGCTGATCTTCTCGACTGCTCATGTCAAGTCCGTGCAGGCGGCGATCGTTCAAGCGTTTGCCGAGCACAAGGTCAACGTGAGGACATGGGCCGCTCCGATCGATACACAGGGCGTTCTGGTCAGCGCCGCGCAGATGCCATAGCTGAACTAATGAGCTACAATAAGCGCTGTCCATCATCAACCCACTTTGAGTAGAAGGCATCCTCGATGTTCCGTCAAATTCGCCCCCGGCCCGGCACGGGGCAGGGCGACTCGCCCGAAGCGCCGGCCGGGCCCATCAACTGGCGGCGCCTCTTTAGTTATCTGCGGCCCTATTGGCCGCGAATGGGGCTGGCGCTTATCGGTCTGGTGATCAGCGCTTCGCTCAGCCTCGTCTTTCCGGCGGTCATTCAACAAGTGGTCGACTCGGTGCTGACGGCTGGGGACGTGCTGCTGCTCGACCGGATCACGGCGATTTTGCTGGTCGTGTTCTTGATCCGCTCCGTCTCAACGCTGATCGAGACCTACAACCTGAATTATGTTGGCGAGCGCATCGTCATCGATCTGGGGTACCAGCTCTATGAGCATTTGCTCACCCTGCCGCTCGGTTTTTTCGTAAACCGGCGCGTCGGCGAATTGGTCAGCCGTTTATCGCGCGATGTGACGATGGTGCGCTCTGTACTGACCAATAATTTAACGACGCTGCTGCAGCAGGGCTTGATCATGATCGGCGCGATCATCGTCATGGTCATCATCAATATTCGCCTCACGCTGTTCATACTCGTGCTCACGCCGCTTATCGTCGCGCTGGGCGCTGTCTTCGGCATCATCATGCGCCGCACCAGCACCCGCGTGACCGACGAGCTGGCTGCCTCGACCGTGGTGATGGAAGAGGTGTTTCAAAGCATACGCGAAGTCAAAAGTTTCGTGCGCGAACCCTATGAAACGCAGCGCTATCAAAGCGCGCTGCGGCGCGCCTTCGCCGCTATTTTGACTCAGCTTCGGCTGCGAGCGCTGTTCGGCCCCTTAGTCGCTTTTCTCGGTTTCGGAGGGCTCGCCATGGTCTTGTGGTTTGGCGGCCGCGAGGTGCTGGCTGGCCGGCTGACTGGCGGTGAGCTGATCGCATTCTTGATCTATGGGCTGACGGTTGCGGGCAGTTTGGCTTCGCTGGTCGGCTTGTATACCAGCTTCCAAGAAGCGCTCGGCGCAACCAAACGTGTCTTTGAAATCCTCGATACTCAACCTGAAGTGACTGATGCCCCAGGGGCACTCACGCTCACCAGTGCAGACGGGCGTCTCACGTTTGAGCATGTTTCCTTCAGCTATGATGCGCGACAAGAGGTGCTGCACGATGTCTCGCTTGATATTGCGCCGGGCGAGATCGTGGCGCTCGTTGGGCCGAGCGGCGCTGGCAAGAGCACGATCTTCAACTTGATCCCGCGCTTTTATGATCCAACCCAGGGCGTCATTCGCCTTGACGGGCACGACTTGCGTGAAGTGACTCAAAGCAGCCTGCGCGCTCAGATCGGAATCGTGCCGCAGGAAACCCTGCTGTTTGGCGGCACCATCCGCGAGAATATTCGCTATGGCCGGCTTGATGCGGCTGAGACGGAGATCGAGGCAGCGGCGCGCGCCGCCAATGCGCACGAGTTCATCATGGAGCTGCCAGATCGGTACGAGACGATCGTCGGTGAGCGCGGCATCCGGCTCAGCGGTGGGCAGCGCCAGCGGATCGCTATCGCCCGCGCTATCCTCAAAGACCCGCGCATTCTGCTGCTCGATGAAGCGACTTCCAGCCTCGACAGCGAAAGCGAGCACGAAGTTCAAGAAGCACTGGCGCGGTTGATGCAAAATCGCACGACGGTCATCATCGCCCATCGGCTGAGCACAGTGCGGGTTGCGCATCGCATCGTCGTGCTCGATCATGGGCGCATCATTGAGATGGGGACGCACGAGGAACTGATGGCGCTCGACGGCCTGTATGCCAAGCTTTACGCGATGCAGTTCCGCGCCGAGCTGGTCGAGGAAGTGCTGGGCTGACGATGAAATTGGCGATGGCGTTCGGTGTAACACGTGGTGAAGTCGTCTCGCTGGTGGGTGCGGGTGGCAAATCGACCACGCTGGCTGCGCTGGGGCATGAATTGGCAGCGCAGGGCTGGCGCGTCGTGGCGACGACGACCACGCGCGTTGGCTTGGCGCAGCTTGATTGGTTCCCGCGCGCGATGAACAGCGCGACCGAGGCGCGGCGGTTATCGGCAGCTTTAACCGAAGACCGCTTCGTCTTCATCTACGACCATATCGCCGGCGAAAAGGTGATGGGCGTCGATCTGAGCTGGGTATCGTGGGCGCTTGACGCGCTGGATGCTGATATCCTCCTTATCGAGGCGGATGGCGCGCGCCGGCTGCCGTTCAAGGCGCCGCACTCTCACGAACCTGTGATCGTCCCAGAAACCACCCTTGTCGTGCCGGTGGCACATTTGGCAGCGCTCGGCCAGCCGCTCGATGACGATCACGTCTACAACGCCGCTGCTATGATCGCGCGTTACGGTTTTCCGGAGGGTGCGCCGGTGAAATCGCCTTGGGTTGCTCAGGTACTGCGCGATCCGACGTTAGGATTGAAAAATGTGCCTGAAAGCGCGCGCGTCGTCGGTTGGCTGAACGGCGTTCCGGCGACCGGATATCTGCGCGGCCGTGCCCGCCTGATCGCGCGGCTGATGCTGCGCGAGCCGCGCGTCTATGCGGTCGCGCTCGGCGATGCAGCGGCGCCAGAACCCGTTTGCGAGGTGCAGCGTCGGGTCGGCGCGATCGTGCTGGCAGGTGGGCTGTCGCGCCGTATGGGCGAGCCGAAGGTTCTGCTGCCGTGGGCTGAAGGCCGGTCGATCCTGGCGCACATCCTTGAGCAGATTCGCCTGGCAAAGGTCGATGAGATTACGGTGGTCACCGGTCATCATGCCGATCAGGTGGCCGCTGTCGCTGCTGGCTGCGGCGCCGCGGCCGTCCACAACCCGGATTATGCGACGGGCGAGATGCTTTCCTCGCTCAAAGCCGGGCTGCGTGCGCAGCCTGCCTCGATCGCTGCTGCGTTAATTGTGCTGGGCGACCAGCCGCGCGTGCAGCCGCGCGTGATCGGGAAGCTGTTGGCCGCTTATTTCGAAGGGCGGGGCGAGATCGTTGTGCCCAGCTACCAAATGCGGCGCGGCCATCCTATCCTGGTTGACCGGCGGTACTGGCAGGAGATTTTAGCGCTGCCGCCTGAAGGCGCCCCGCGCGATGTCATCAATGCCTATGCCGACCGCATCGCTTATGTCGAGGTTGATACGGACAGCGTGCTGCGCGATGTCGATACCCCTGATGATTATCGCGATGAACGACAGCGTGCCGGCCTGTCGCCGGCCTGATCACCCGTGATCTCTTGCCGGCCACGAGTATAATAGGGGGTATGAGCGAGTGCACCTCAGGAGCTGGCATGGCCTATACACGGGAAGATTATGAGCGCGCAGCCTCGATCATCCGAGAGCGAACCGCGCTGCAGACAAAAGTGGGCGTCGTGCTCGGCTCTGGGCTTGGCGGACTGGCCGATCTGGTTGTGGACAGCACGACGATCGCCTATGAGGAGATTCCCGGCTGGCCGCGCTCCACGGTCGAAGGGCACAGCGGGCAGCTCGTCATTGGCCATCTCGAAGGCTGTCCGGTTGTTTTGCAGCGCGGCCGGGCGCATCTTTACGAGGGCTATACCGCGCAGCAGGTTACTTTCCCCATTCGGGTGATGCGCTTCTTAGGTGTCGAAACGGTCATCTTGACCAATGCGGCTGGCGGCGTCAACCCGGCCTACGCCGTTGGCGATGTGATGGTTCTCAACGATCACATCAATTTTGTGGGCATGGTGGGGGTCAATCCGCTCATTGGCCCGAACGACAATGCGCTGGGCGAGCGCTTCATCGGTATGGCCCAGGCGTATGACCGCGATCTCCGTGGGCTGGCGCGCCGCGCCGCTGCTGAGGCGGGGGTGCCAGTTCAAGAAGGCGTTTACGCTTGCGTAAGCGGCCCTAACTTTGAAACGCCCGCTGAGATACGCATGCTGCGCCTGCTCGGCGCAGATGCAGTCGGTATGTCCACCGTGCATGAAGTGTTGGTTGCGCGTCATATGACTATGCGCGTTTTAGCGATGTCCGCTGTCACCAATTCGGCGATCGATTCTATCGATACCGATCTGGAGACCAGCCACGAGGAAGTGCTCGTCGCTGGCCAAATCTTAGTGCCGCGGCTGACGGCGATCTTGCGTGGGGTGTTGAAAGTGTTGGCATAAATGGCAGCACTCGTCTTTTTCGTCGAGCAGATCGCCACTGGCCTGTATATTCTGTCTGGCCTCGGCCTGCTGCTGCTGCTGCGCAGTTATTTCCGCGCGCGCGCGTCCTATCGTGCGACACATTTCGAACTGGAGCGCGAGATCGCGCGCGACCGGGCGAACGGCGCCTTGACCAGGGTGATCCTGCTCGCTGAACTGACGTTGGTCGTCGTGGGCATGCAGTTCGTCGTTGCGCCGCATCTACGCGAGACGCTGGACGTGCCGCGGCTCGTCGTGGGCATCCGCGATGATGGCATCTTCCTAACGCCGACGCCCGCGCCCCTAACGGGCGGCCTTCAGATCGACATCAGCGGCGTACAGCTTGGTGAGGTCGATCCGGTCGATCAGATTTTACCGACGCCGACGATGACCCCGACGCCGGTCGGGACGATCGTCCCTAACTCGCCCGCGCCGATCGGCTGTGACACGCCGAACGCAAGCCTGCAAATTCCAGCCAACGGCATGATCGTGTTTGAGCCGATCACGCTGCGTGGCATCGCCACTATCGAGGATTTCGCCTTTTATCGCTTTGAATTGAACGGCCCCTCCACCTTCGGTAATTTTGCCCCTGTAGGCGGCGACGGGACTCAGCCAGTGCCAGAGATAGGCGAATTGGGGCAGTTTGTTCCTTCGTTCTACCAGCCCGGCGAGTATCGCCTGCGTTTGATGGTTTTTGACATCACGAACACCGCCCGCGCCTCGTGCACGGTGACGATCTTCATCAGCGACCCGATCCCAACGCCAACGCCGCTCGGCGCGCCACCCGCCTGATAATCATGAAAAGGACGAAATGCAGACCGGTGCTTGGCCCGACTGGAGCTGGACGTGTTGGCGCAACTCTGGTACGCGCTTGGCGTGCTGCTGCCAGTTCGGCTGCCGCGCACTGCCGCGCGCTGGAGACGGCGGTCTTATCTTGGATTGATTCAAGCAAGTGGGGGCGAAACGGCAGCCCTAACTGCGCCTTCCACCTGGAGCAGCCTCATGCGAATGACTGTACGTGACTTCCAAGCGCTTAAGGCTGAAGGACAGCGCATCGTCATGGTCACCGCTTATGACCTGATGAGCGCGCGCCTGGCCGAAAAAGCGGGCGTGCCAGCGCTGCTGGTGGGCGATACGGTTGGCATGGTGGTGCAAGGCCATAAGACCCCCATCCCAGTTACCCTTGACCACATGATTTATCATGCGGCGATCGTCACGCGCAATACGGAAAAGCCGCTGATCATCGGTGATCTCCCGTTCATGACGTACAATATCTCGCCGGAACAAGCCCTGGCGAGCGCCGCGTGCCTGATGCAGGAAGGCGGTGTGATGGCGGTTAAGCTGGAGGGTGGGCAGACGATCGCGCCGACGATTCGCCGGCTGGTCGAGGCGGGCATCCCCGTGATGGGGCACATTGGCTTGCAGCCGCAAAGTGTGCACCAAGTGAGCGGCATGCGCGTTCAGGGGCGCGATCTTGAATCGGCAGTGCGGCTGGTGCGCGATGCCGACGCTGTGGCCGCGGCGGGCGCTTTCGCGATCGTGTTGGAGACGGTGCCGGTTCCACTCGCGCAGATGATCACTGAGCGCTTGTCCATCCCAACGATCGGCATCGGCGCGGGGCCATACTGCGACGGCCAAGTGCAGGTCTTCCACGATTTACTCGGCCTTTACGAAGCATTCGTGCCGCGCCACACCCGGCAGTACGCGCAGGTCGGCGCCATCATTCAAGAGGCGCTCGCAGCTTATGCCCGCGACGTGCGCGCGGGTGCGTTTCCAACCGAAGCCCATGGCTTTACGATGCGTGAGGATGTGTTACTGGCGCTGCGCGAGCAGATCGCCGGCGCTGCTGCGGATACCAGTGAGGTTGAAGGCCATGCGCGTGATTGAGGCGCCACGAGAACTTCAGACGGTTCGCCGCCGCTTGCTCGGCTATGTCGGCGCGGTGTATACCATGGGCGCGCTGCACGCCGGCCATCTCTCGCTGGTGAAGCAGGCGCGCGAGGAGAACGATGCCGTCATCGTCAGCATCTTTCTGAACCCGACTCAATTCAATAACAGCGACGATCTGGCGCGTTATCCGCGAACTCTGGAGCGGGACCTCGAACTGCTCGAGGCGGCCGATGTTGATATCGTCTTCACGCCAACAGCCGAGGCGATGTACCCGCCCCACTTTCAGACGACCGTGCAGGTAGAAGACGTCAGCGATGGCCTGGAAGGCGCAGCGCGTCCCCATCATTTTCGTGGTGTCGCGACGGTGGTCGCAAAACTGTTCAATCTCACACAGCCGGTTCACGCTTATTTTGGGCAAAAGGACGCGCAGCAAGTCGTCGTGATCCGCCGCATGGTGCGCGACCTCGATTTTCCCGTCGATGTCATCGTTTGTCCGACGGTTCGAGAGGCGGATGGGCTGGCGTTGAGTTCGCGCAACGTTCATCTCAGCGATGCTGAGCGCGCCGCCGCCCCGGCGCTGTACCGGGCACTGCAGCGGGCAGCTCAGGTTTATGAGGCGGGCGAACGGGAACCCGCCGTGCTGCGGGCGGCAGCGCGCTCAGTGCTGGTCAGGGAACCTCTGCTGAGCATTGATTACATCGCCCTCAACGACCCTGCTAATCTGCACGGTATACACACAGCTGTTGAAACGCCGCTGCTGCTGTCGATCGCTGCTTTGGCGGGGAAAACTCGCCTGATCGATAACTGCCTGCTGCCTTGGGTGCTCAACACACAAGAGGGTCTGACCTCGCTGCTGGGCTGCGTTTGAGGCTGACTTAAGCAATTTCTGAGGGTATTCTTACGAGGTTTTGCGTATACTTTGCCTAGTGTTAGCACTTTAGTAGCAATGGAATCGGTATGACTGAGATTCAAGAAGCGTTACGACAATTCGATTATGAAGCATATCGAGAGTATTTTGAGACGGGCGAACGTGAACGTGCTCAAATGCTGGAATATTTTCCACTCGAACGCTGGCCGACGATGACGCTTGAGCAATATGCGCTGGGGCAAGGTCGTCCAAAAGAAGATGTGTATTGCTGGTGGTTGGAGTTCGGAACAAAGAATCTTGTCAACATCGGCGGTGCAAATGCCAACAAACATATGATTTTTTACCTTCGAGACGGCTACTGGAAGTATCCCAGCGCATATTCAGACAAGGATGCAGCCTGGGAAGCGATTCATGGCGAGTTCCTGCGGCTGTTCGAGCTTGCGAAGACTCAGAATTGGCAGCAAATTCATTCAGAGGGCTTGTTTGACAAAGGCAGCCTTACAAAATTGAAAACACTGCACGTGTATTATCCAGATCACATCATGCCTATTGTGGCTATAAAGCATTTGAAACACTTTTTGATGCTGCTCGGCGATGATGAAGCCAATCTTAAGGGTCTTTCATCGATTCTTCTAAATCGTCGTCTGCTTCAGAAATTACGTGGCTATCCTGAGGCACAGCACTTTTCAACTCGAGAACTTATGCGATGCTTGTATGCGTGGAATGACCCTCGGTAGAACAGCACCATACCAGCCTAATTCTACTGTATTGGCTCAGTTGCACTGTTAGATGCTGCCTTTTTGCCATTCATCTTTGCATCTGTATGAGATAAGATAAGTATGCCTCGATAGTGATGTGATATGTGATAATGATGTTCGTAATCTCATGTCATTGAGGATGACGTAACCATGATTCTCGACCCGACTTATCTACTGTTCGTGTTTCTGCCGACGCTGCTGCTGTCGCTCGGCGCGCAGCTTTATGTCCAATCTGCCTATGCCAAGTGGAGCAAGCAGCGCAACAGCGCGGGCTTGAGCGGCGTTGAAGTCGCGCGGCGCATCTTCAGCCGAACCAACGTCGCCCCAGTCAATTTGGAAGGCACGCCGGGGGAGCTGACCGACCACTATGATCCTTCACACAACGTGGTGCGGCTGTCGCAGAAGATCGCGACCGTGCCCTCGGTGGCCTCCATGGCGGTTGTCGCTCACGAGCTGGGCCACGTGCAGCAGCATCAAGAGCGGTCAGTCTTGATCACGATGCGCAACTTTTTGGTGCCGGCAGTGCGCTTCAGCCCAACGGTAGGTTATATGATGATCATTCTGGGGCTGATGCTTCAGCTCACGGAGCTGTTCTGGCTCGGCATCATCCTCTTCGGTTTGATGGTGGTGTTCATGATCCTGACGCTGCCCGTCGAAATTGATGCCAGCCGGCGCGGGCTGCGCCTGCTGCAAGAGAGCGGCCTGATGGTCAGCGCTGAGGACCTCACCGGGTCGCGCGCTGTGCTCACCGCTGCTGCGCTCACCTATTTCGCTGCGGCCATCACTGCGGTGCTGCAGCTGATCTATTTCATCAGCCTTGCGAACCGCCGCAACTAACGGGTAGCTATCGCAGCGCCCGGCTTGTTTACCGCAAAAAATGCCTTCCAAGCGAAGGCTTCACAGGCATCAAGATAAGCAAAAAAGGGCAACCTCAGAGAGAATGATTGTGCCAACAATATTCAAGCGGGGGAGCCCTTTTTATGTGCACAAGTATAGGCGAACTGGGAGAAATTCTGCAAAGGTTGCTGATCGAGGATGCAGATCGTATCGGACGAGAGAGCGGATTTATCCGGCGACAGCGAAAGTTCAGCGGGTCGAGCTTTGCACAAACGTTAGTGTTTGGCTGGCAAGCAAACGCCAATGCTAGTCTCGAAGAGTTGTGTCAAAGTGCGAGCCAAGCAGGGGTGAACATCAGCCCGCAAGGGTTGCAGGAACGGTTGAACAGCCAAAGCGCGAACGAATTTCTGCATCGTCTGCTGCTACGCAGCCTAGAATATGCTGTTGAAGGCGAAGCCAAGCCATCGGCGTTATTGAGACGCTTCAACGGCATTTATCTGCAAGACAGCAGCAAAGTGGAATTGCCAGCGCGGTTTGAGCGGCTATGGCAGGGAAACCATCCCCAACAGGCGACACTGAAAGTGCAAACGATGCTCAATTACTAGAGCGGCAGCTTAGATTTTCGTTTAGCCTACGGTCGTCAGCACGACTGCCCCCTACAAACAACGGAGCTGCCCGCCGGGAGTTTGCGACTGGCGGATGTGGGATATTTCAAAGTCAGCGTGTTTGAAACCCTGAATGCGCACGGGGTTGCGTGGTTGAGCCGTCTTCCTGCACGGGTGGGGATCTGGACGGGTGAAAAA
>DAOTYT010000268.1:0-5772 GCA_034434615.1 Anaerolineae bacterium
AGGGGGAGTAGTAATTTGCAGATGGCGCTGTCCTTACGAGGTGTGGTATTTGATGATGCAGTCGGCAGAGTCTAAGCGCGTGATGGGCGTGTTCGCTCATCCTGATGATCCAGAATTTTTTTGTGGGGCGAACTCAATAAATTGTTCGCCGCGCAGATCGAGCTGCGACAGATCGGCCCGCGCGATGTTGCCAAGCTGCTTGGAGGCTATGGTGCCTGTGGTGAACTGCGCTGCTGCAGCACATTTCTGACTGATTTCAGCCCCATCTCGATCAAAATGGCGAAAGCGCAGGGCATTTCGCTGAATCCCTCCGAAATTACAGGGATGTGCGGCCGGCTGCGCTGCTGCCTTGTTTACGAATATGAACAATACGTAGAGGCGCGTCAAAAGCTGCCCAAAAAAAATAAACGTATTGGAACGCCGTATGGTGAGGGCAAAGTCATTGATGTGCTGCCGCTGCAAGATGCGGTGATCGTCATCGTTGATAACGTTCTTCACACGGTCCCGCGCGAGGCGATCGTCCCGCTGGAAGAGTTGGAAGCGCTGGCACAAAAGGCGAAAGAACCCTGCACGAAGCATGGCGATGGCCCCTGCGAGTGTGGTGCCAAGCCCGGTAAAGCGGAGAACGACTCTTCCGATCATACTGAAAAGTAGTTTGTAGATGGCGCTGTCCTTACGAGGTTTCTTACGAGGCATGGTATTTGATGATGCAGTCGGCAGAATCTAAGCGCGTGATGGGCGTGTTCGCTCATCCTGATGATCCAGAATTTTTTTGTGGGGCGACGTTTGCCCGTTGGGTGGCCGAAGGCGCTGAAGTCGTGTTCGTCATCGCGACCAGCGGCGATAAAGGCAGCGCCGACCCTGAAATAACCCACGACCGTTTGGCCGCGTTGCGAGAGGATGAAGAACGCTGTGCAGCCGCCGTGCTCGGAGTGCGCGAGGTTATCTTCCTGCGCTATCCCGATGGCGAACTTGAACCGTCTCTCGCGCTCCGCAAAGATATCGTCCGGCTCATCCGCCTGCTGCGGCCCGATATTCTCGTCACATGCGATCCGACGGTGTTCTGGTGGGGCGAGCGCGGCCTGAATCATCCCGATCACCGCGCCATCGGCGAGGCAGCCCTTGCCGCTGTTTACCCGACAGCCCGCGACCGGCTCAATTTCCCTGAGCTCGAACGCGACGAGGGCCTGGCTCCGCATAAGGTTAAGCAGGTTTTCATAACCGGGACTCAGCAGCCAAACGTCAAGATCGACGTCACAAATTACATCGAACGCAAGATCGCCGCGCTGCGCGAACATAAAAGTCAAATCGCCGATATGGATGCGCTGGCCGAACGTATTCGCCATAATCTCGATCCGGAAACGCTGCCAGAGTTTCCTCGTTACAGCGAGTCTTTTCGTGTAATCACTTTTGAACGGTAACGACTATGGACGATTTTCGAGCGCAGGCCGAGGCGCTGCGCCAAGAATTGATCGAACGACGGCGAGATTTTCACCGACACCCTGAGCTCGCGTTTCAAGAGGTGCGCACCGCTAGCATCGTCGCCGAAGAACTTGCACGGCTGGGCTTAGAAGTACAGACCGGAGTTGGCAAGACGGGCGTCGTTGGCATTCTTGAAGGGGCAGGTGAAGGACCGACCGTCCTGATCCGTGCAGATATGGATGCGCTGCCCGTACAGGAAGAAAATGAATTTGACTACGCATCGCAAACCCCGGGTGTGATGCACGCTTGTGGACACGATGGCCATACGGCGATCGCCCTAGGTGTGGCGAAGCTGCTTGCAGCCCAGCGGAATCGGCTGTCTGGACGCGTCAAGTTTGTCTTCCAACCGGCCGAAGAGATCGGCCGCGGCGCGCAGGCGATGGCCGAAGACGGCGTCCTTAATGATCCGCGCCCTGACGTATCGTTGGGGCTGCATTTGTGGAACAGCCTGCCGGTGGGCAAACTAGGGGTCGCCGATGGGCCAATCATGGCAGGCTCTGCGACCTTTACGATCCACATCGCGGGTAAAGGCGGGCATGCTGCGATTCCCCAAGCCTGTGCTGATCCTGTGCTGTGTGCAGCGCAGCTCATCACTGCACTGCATTCCATCATCAGTCGCAATGTCGATCCCTTAGAGAGTGCAGTCCTCTCGGTGACCTCGGTTACAGCTGGCCACGCTTTTAACGTGATTCCGCAAACGGCCGATTTGAAAGGCACAGTGCGTTATTATCAGCAGGCAGTGCGCGATCGAATCTATGAACGGATGCGGGACTGCGTCCAGTTCATCGCGCGCGCGATGGGGTGCACCGGCACGCTAGAATTCACAGACTTGACCTTGCCTGTTAACAACGATCAGCAGGTCACGGATAAAGCGCGCCAACGCTTTGCCGCATTGTTGGGCCCAGAGGCGCTTGATATAACGTTGCGAACCATGGGGTCGGAGGACGTGGGGCTGTTCATGCAGGATATCCCCGGCATGTATTTCTTTCTTGGGGCAGCCGATCCATCGGCCGATGTGTATTATGGCCATCATCATCCCCGTTTCAATTTCAATGAGAACGCGCTCCCGCTCGGCGTTGCGCTGTTGGCTTCTGCGGCCGCCGACTATGTGCTGCCCGAATAGCGATGCCCGCCTTTTCGGTCTTTCGATGGATAGAAGGGCGCGGCTGGATCGTGTTGTCTGGCGGCCCTGACCGAGCAGGTGAGCTGCGTGGACAAGCGCTTGCGCGTGCGGCTGCCGATGGTGCGGTCGCCTGCGTCACCCTCAGCGGCGATTTAGCCGAAGCCGATCATTTGCTCGATGACATCGAAGACCTTGGCGCTCCTTCGGGGTATATTGTCGATTTGATCTCCGAAGATGATGCTACCGTTCTCAATAAACTGGCCGAGGCCAGCGTGATCGTGATTGCCGATGCGCCCAACGTCGATACAGCGCGCTCTATGCTCACTGGGGCGGCGCTGGAGGGGATTCGAAATGCGTACGCCAACGGGGCGGTCATCTTGGTGGAAGCCAATGCAATTGCGGTCTTTGGCATGTGGCTGTTGTTGGAAAATGGTTCAAAAGCGCTTGGTTTCGATTGGCTGCATAATGCGCTGATCATGCCGAACCTGCCGGAAACCTCTGAGCGCACCCGTATTTTTCTTGAAGAGTATACGGCTGGCATTGTCGTTGCCATTGGTTCAGGCTCTGCATTGGCGCTTGGGCCTGATGGTCAAGTCGAAACGTGGGGACGCGGTGAGGTAACCGTTGCGTTAGGAAGTCAATTTCTCGCGAAAGGATAGGCTCTCATGCCCGCGACAATTCTCGTGGGGGCACAGTGGGGAGATGAAGGCAAGGGGCGTGTCGCCGATTGGCTGGCTGCTGAGAGCGATGTAGTCGCACGATTTGCCGGTGGCGATAATGCAGGCCATACGGTCTTCGCTCACGATCAGGTGTTTAAGCTGCATTTGATCCCTTCTGGAATCCTTCACGATCACGTTACTTGTGTGATGGGCAACGGGGTCGTCGTTAACCCTATCAGCTTGCTGCGTGAGATCGAAGAACTACGCGATCGCGGGGTACCGGTGACTCCGGAACGGCTGGCGCTCAGCACGCGGGCGCACATCATCACGCCGGCGCATATCGCTCTTGACCACGCACACGAACGCGCTCGTGGGGCGGCGGCCATCGGCACAACGCTGCGCGGTATTGGTCCTGCCTATCTCGATAAAGCCGGACGGCAGGGGGTGAGAGCGGGCTTAATGCAGGATCCGGAAGCATTTGCGGCTGCCCTGCGCGCTCATATCGAGTCCAGCAATGCCCGCTTGGCTGCGCTCGGCGCCGATCCACTTGATCCTTATGCAGACTCGCAGGCCTATATTGAAGCGGCAGAGCGGCTGGCGCCTTTTCTGCGCGATACAGCGCTGCTTATCAATGAACGCCTTGAAGCGGGCGAACGGGTGCTCTGCGAAGGCGCGCAGGGCACGCTGCTCGACCTCGATCACGGCGATTACCCGTTTGTCACCAGCTCGAACCCAACGGTTGGCGGCGCGCTCACCGGCCTCGGGTTTGGCCCTTTGTTCGTCGATCGAGTCGTGGGTGTGGCCAAATGTTACAGCACGCGCGTCGGCAGTGGGCCGATGCCAACTGAGCTTGACGGGCCGATTGCCGAACGCTTACGTGGGACGGGCGAACATTTCTGGGATGAATTTGGGACCACCACAGGGCGGCCGCGTCGCTGTGGATGGCTGGACGCTGTGCTTTTGCGCTACACTGCGCAGATCAACGGTTTTACCGAGCTGGTGCTCACCAAGCTTGATGTTCTAACAGGATTTGATGAAATTAAGATAGCCCACAGCTATCGATTAGATGGGGAGCTGCTCGATTTCCCTCCCAGCACGCTGGCTGAGTCGGAGCGAGTTGAGCCTGTTTACGAAGTGCTCTCCGGTTGGGATAAGGAGATTGGGCAGGCGCGGAGCGCGCACGAGCTGCCGAGTGCTTTGCGCGCTTATATCGATCGGATCGCAGAATTGTGCGCCACGCCGATCAATACTGTGAGTGTGGGGCCTGAGCGTGAACAGCTTGTGCATTTATGAGTGAGCAGTTTTTTGGCAGTCGCTATGTCTATCAGATGGAAGCGCCTGTTGCGCGCCCGCCGCGGCGTGTGGTTTCGTTGGTGCCTAGCGTGACGGAATCGCTGTTTGATCTGCAGGTAGGCGACCGTTTGGTCGCAGTCACTGATTACTGCATTCACCCGGCCGAGCAGGTAGCGCGGCTGCCGCGTATCGGTGGGCCGAAGAATCCAGACGTCCAGCGTATCATCGATATCAACCCGGATCTCGTGATCGCCAATCGCGAAGAGAACCGCCGTGAGGATGTGGAACGGCTGCAAGCGGCTGGCATTCCGGTCTGGGTGACGTTTCCGCGCACCGTGCGCGATGCATTCAATCTGCTGTGGGCAATTATGCACGTCTTCGACGAACCCGCGATGGTAGAGCGCGTCCGCGCGATCGAATGGACTTGTGATTGGTTAGAGCGACTCGCTGAAAGCCGCACGACGCCGTGCCGGGTATTTGTCCCCATCTGGCTCGATCCTCTCATGACCTTTAACGCCGATACTTTTGCGCACGATCTGCTGCGGGTGTGCGGTGGCCACAACATCTTCGCCGAGCGCCAGCGCGCTTATCCGCTCGCGGCTGATCTTGGTCAGGCTCAAGCTTACTCGCCTGATGACCCACGAGCAGCCGGCCGGGACACGCGCTATCCGCGCATCACACTAGAAGAAGTTGAGGCGCTGCAGCCAGATGTCATTTTGCTGCCGAGCGAACCTTTTTTCTTTACGAAAGACCATATTTTCTTATTTACAAACTTGCGAGTCCCAGCAGTATTTCATGATAAGATTCATTTAGTGGACGGTTCGCTGCTCACATGGCACGGCACAAGGATCGCTCACGCCTTTAACATTGTACCCAATCTATTGTGTCCTACGGGTGAGGCAGAGTCATGAACGAAGCCGATTGGATCGAAATGTTAGATGATTTGGCGCACGAGCTGCGTACGCCCCTCGCAGCGGCGAAGGCCAATGTGGAACTGGTGCCGAAATTTGGCCCGTTGAACGAGCAGCAGCTTCGTCATAACGATAAAGCGCTCGAAGTGCTGCTGCGTATGGCGCAAATGGTAGATCGCATGCTGGAGTATGCGCGGATCAAGGCAGACCGACCGCTTGATATCACGGAGTGCGATCTCGAAGACCTCATTTTGAGGACGATCGATATGCTGGAACCGCTGGCAGCTCAGCGCGGTATCAGCAT
>DAOTYT010000269.1:0-2956 GCA_034434615.1 Anaerolineae bacterium
TCGGGTAAGTCAACGGTCTTCGACCAGCGCACAACCAGATATATCGACAACCTACCGGGTGCCGGGAAGTTGTCGTGCCAACACTCAGAATAGAAAGGAGGTGAGTAGCACAAGTATGGCTCATGTAAGTTTAAAACCTGGCGAATCACAGGAGTCTCTCCTGCGCCGCTTCCGTAAGCGGGTGACCAACAGCGGCGTGTTGAGCACGGTGCGCCGAAAACGCTGGCACATTTCCAAAAGCGAACTTCGCCGCATTGAGAAGAAGAAAGCCATTCGTCGTTCTCGCCGCCGTCAGCGCAAAGCAATGACGCGCTGATGCGCAAGCTGCTTCGAACAGCTCTGCGCGGTTCGATGCACACAGATGGCTAGCAACATCGACAAGCGACGGAAGCCGCTGCTCTGCGCGAGCAGCGGTATGTCTTGTTCAAAGTGAGAACGGTCTGATAAGTTCAGGAGGCATATGGCGAAAAAAGAAGACAAAATTGAGGTTGAAGGCATCGTCGTCGAAGCGCTGCCCAATACCCAATTCCTGGTTGAGCTCGATAACGGGCATCGCATCTTAGCCTATCTTTCCGGGAAGATGCGCAAATATTACATCCGCATTCTGCTAGGCGACCGGGTGCGCGTCGAGATGAGCATGTACGATCCATCTCGAGGCCGCATCACTTACCGCTATCGTGACAGCCGCCGTGAAAGCGAAGAGTTCGAAGGCGGAGAATAGACCAGCCACTTTTTTGAAAGACGCCTATCCCCTTACTGCGAGCGTTTAATCTTGCAGGTTTTGCTTCCGGTCGTCCTGCTGCTGCTTGTGTGGACGACGCGACTGCCCGGCCTCGAAACGCTTCCCCTCCACAATGATGAAGGCCTGCACCTCACGCGTGCCGTCGCCGTTTGGGCAGGACATCCCTTCTGGGCGATCAGCGATGGCAAGATCATCAATCACTGGCCGATCGCGCTGTTCTACCCTCAACAAACGCCCGTTTTGGCTGGCCGCATCGCCACCATTTTGGTCGCGCTGATTGGGCTGGCAGCCGGATGGTCGCTGGGGCGCCAGCAGTTCGGCCCGCGCGCCGCCTTATTCGCAGCGCTGGCGTGGATCGGTTCAACCTATCTGGCTTTCTATGAACGGTTGGCGTTTAGCGACGCGCAGGCTGGCGCGCTGGTCGTCGTCACGCTGTGGGCAGCAGTGCGCGCCGCGCACTCTGGAAGCCTGCGCGATGCAGCAGGCGCTGGGCTGGTCTTCGGGCTGGCCACGCTGTTCAAATTCACTGCAGCGCCTTACGCGTTGATGGTCATGCTGGCCCTGCTTTGTGGCGCTGCCCCGTTCCGCCGGCGCGTGCTTCAGCTTCTGGCTGCAGCGGGCAGCGCAGCGGCCTTGTTCACCATCCCGCTGCTGTATCTGCTGCTGCGCGGTGATGACTTTTTCAGCATCGCGCTTGGCTGGGTGAGCACTGGCAGCGGCGCCGAAGCGGGTTTGCTGGCCCGTCTCCTCGATAATTCGCTGCGCTTCGCCGACATGATCGCAGGATTTGGCGATCTCGCGCTGGTGGGTGCGCTCGGCGGCGGCGCACTGTTGATCGCGCTGCGCGGCAGGCAAGGCGCCATCCTGATGAGCGCGGCCGCCCTGCCGCTGGTCATCATGCTGGTGCTCGGCCGAGAAATGATGCCGCGTCATTATGTCGCTGGCCTGCCCGTTCTGCTGGTGCTGGGCGGGGCCGGCATCGGGCTGGCGCTTGAGCGCGCCGCAGCGCCCGCACGCCGTTTGCTCACGTTGATGGCAGCGGGCGGTCTTGTGCTCATCGCAATGCTGACGGCGCGCACAGCCAGCCTCGATCCCGTGCAGCTGACCCTGCCAGCTGCCGTTCAGGCTGAGCATTTCAGCGAACACAGCAGCGGATACGGCCTGCGTGAAGCGATGCGCGCGCTCGATGAGCTGCCGAGCGACATCCCCATCATTGGCAGCATGTTTCCCGATGGATGCCGCCGCGCCAACTTCTATGCGCCGGCTGGCCGCGCGCTGATCTGCACCGATGCGCCCGGCCTCGCTGCGGTTGAGCGCGCGCTCAATGAGCGCGGCATGGTCTACGTCTTGACGGACACTGCGCCGCTGATCGGACTCGATGTGATGGCCACGGCGGCACAGCTCAATGCCGTCACCATGCGGGCTGCCGCCTACCCACGTCCCGGCGAAAGCGAGATGAACTCGTCCGTGGTGTTATGGCTGCTGGAGCGCAGGTCTCCATAAGCCGTCTCTTCGGTTGTCAGTTCATCCTGCTCGGCAATCGCGAGCTCATACTGGCGCTGGGCGACGGCCGCATACGGCAGGATCAGGATGATCAGCACCAGCAAAAAGTTGACCGAGGCAAAAGCCACGCGCAGCGGCAGCCGCTGGTGAATATTGATCGGCGCCGGGTAGAAACGCCCCGGCCCCTCGAGCAGGAACACGATCAGCGCGGCATGCAGGATCGTATGGCCGATGACTTCAACCTTGCCGAAGACAAGCGTGGTCAGGAAAAACACAAACGTGATCAACACCGCGATCGGCCGCTCCAGCAGCCCGATGAGCAGCAGATAACCGAGCACAAGCTCGACAAAAGCGGCGCCGATCAGGAAGAACTCCATTTCGAAACCGAGCGTGAGCTGCGGGTTCTGTTCAAGGATGTACAGGCTCCACTGCGGGTAGATGATCTTCTCCAGCCCGAGCCACAGCAGCGAGAAGCCAACGCTGAAATACCAGGCGGGAATACGCAAAGCGCGAATCCGTTCGTCTTTTAAGTAGGTAACGATCAAATAAACGCCGACGCCGACGAACACGAAATAGTCGAGCATGTAGAAAGCGCCATACTGACCGATGCCGATCAGATAGAGCGCGATCACGCCGATGCCCGCGATGGGCGTCGTCATGCGAAAGATGAGCAGAAGCGCCAGCAGGAATTGGAGCCACCCGATCCATTCG
>DAOTYT010000270.1:0-3445 GCA_034434615.1 Anaerolineae bacterium
AAAACCGTTATGAATTGGGTCAAAGCGCATACCGACCAGCTGCCGCCCGCTCCCGTCCCGCATGATGTGACCAACGCTGAGTTGGATGAGCTGTTCACGTTTGTCGCGGCAAAAAAAACTCATCTACCTGATGACGCTGGTTGATCGGCGCACCAGCTGCATTGTCGGTTGGGCGATTGCCGCCGAACGCAGCTCAGACCTCTTACAGCAGATGGTCGATGCTGCGCCCCAAGCCGCCTTCTACTTCAGCGACCTGTTTGCGCCATACAAGAGCTTGGTTTACACGCCGGGCATTCATACGCCGATGCCCGACAAGAGCGGGACGTATCGCGTCGAAGGGATGAACGCCGAGTTACGTCACTATCTTGCCCGCTTGGCGCGTCAATCTCGCTGCTTCTCACGCTGCATGAAAGCGCTGTGTCGCGCCGTTAAGCTGTTTGTCTTTGCCTGGAATCGCCGTCAACTCTATCGCCAGCGGTTTCCTCGCTATCCTGCTCATCTCATAAACTTTGTACGCCCTTGATATTCCCCACTCCCCGATT
The DNA here is from genome assembly GCA_034434615.1 of Anaerolineae bacterium. Taxonomy (GTDB): domain Bacteria; phylum Chloroflexota; class Anaerolineae; order Aggregatilineales; family Phototrophicaceae; genus Flexifilum. The sequence continues at coordinate 543 of DAOTYT010000270.1, forward strand.
TATTTGCGCAAAGCCGGCAAAACGCTTATGCTATATGTATGGGCAAGTCCTTCTATCGTATATGTGCATACGTTGGCAGTCGAAGCTGTAAGCGCGCCGCACTGAAGCAGCGGGATGTCTTGTACACACGAGTCACACATCGTATTCGGGGATAGGAAGGACAGCTTATGAAATTATCGCGATTGCTTGTTATCGGCGGAGTCCTGCTGATTGCAGCCGGACTCGCGGTGGGGGTGGCCGCGCAGGACGCGCCGCCCAATCCCCTAGGGGACCCACCGACGTTCTTGCGCGACATTTACGACGATTGGGTGGCGTCGCCGCACGCCGACGTTGAGGCGACCGCTTTCACTTTTTGGAACAACGACGGCCAAATCCCGGCTAACTGCGCCGCCTGCCACTCCACGCACGGCTATCTGGACTTTATGGGCGAGGACGGCAGCGCGTTCGGCGTGGTGGATAACCCCGCGCCCATCGGCTCGGTGATCAACTGCGACGCCTGCCACAACCAGACGGCCTCAGAGCTGCGCGCGGTCAGCTTCCCGTCCGGCGTCACGCTGGACAACCTGGGCGACTCGGCCCGCTGCATGGTGTGCCACCAGGGCCGCAACTCCGGCCTGAGTGTAACCGCTGCGCTGGAGACAGCCGGCCTGACGGGCGACCTGGACACAGTGAGCGCAGACCTGCGCTTCGTCAACATCCACTACTACCCGGCGGCTGCCTCGCTGTACGGCGGCGAGGTGAACGGCGGCTTCCAGTTCGACGGCAAGCGCTATCAGCGGCGCAACGATCACGTCGAGGGCTACCAGACGTGCGGCGAATGCCACAATCCGCACACGCTGGAGGTCAAGCTGGCCGAATGCGCTACCTGCCACGAGGGCGTCGAGACGGTTGAGGACTTGCGCGCGATCCGCATGCAGGGTTCGATGGCCGATTACGACGGCGACGGCGACATGGACGAGGGGATTGCCGGCGAGCTGGAGACGCTGCAGGAGATGCTGTACGAGGCCATCACGCTGTACGCCGCCGAGGTGGCCGGCACGCCCATTCTCTACAGCTCGGGCCGCTACCCCTACTTCTTCGCCGACGCCAACGGCAACGGCCAGATTGACGAGGGCGAAGGGGCCTACAACGCCTTCACCGGGCGGCTGCTGCAGGCGGTCTACAACTATCAGATGTCGCAGAAGGACCCCGGCGGCTATGCCCACAACCCCAAGTATTACGTCGAGCTGCTGTACGACTCCATCGAGTCGCTCAACAACGGGCTGGCCCAGGGCGTAGACTTGGCGGCTGCGCGGCGCGATGACCCCGGTCACTTCGACGCCTCTGCCCTGGCTTTCCGCTTCTGGGACGCACAGGGCGAAGTGCCAGCGGCCTGTACCAAGTGTCACACCGCCGAGGGCCTGCCGTTCTTCGTTAAGAACAACGTCAACATCGCTGCCCCGCCGTCTAACTCGCTGGCCTGCTCCACCTGCCACAGCAGCGTAAGCGAGTTTACACTGTACGAGCTGAACGAGGTCACGTTCCCCAGCGGGGCCAAAGTCTCGTTTGGCGAGGCCGACCCCAACAACGTCTGCCTCAACTGCCACCAGGGGCGCGAGTCCACCGTGAGCGTTAACCGGGCCATCGCCAGCGCCGGCGTCGGCGACGACGAGGTGTCCGAGGCGCTCAACTTCCGCAACCCGCACTACTTCGCCTCCGGCGCAACGCTGTTCGGCGCGGACGCCCAAGGCGCGTACCAGTTCGCGGGCAAGGAGTACAGCGGGCGCAACTACCACGCGCGCAACATGGAAACGTGCACCGACTGTCACAACGTCCACATGCTCGAAGTTGAATATGACCTGTGCAGCGACTGCCATGAAAACGTGCGGACGCCGGCTGACATGCGCCTGATCCGCATGGGCGAGGACGACGACGTCGAGCCGGTGGACTACGACGGCGACGGCTCGGTAGACGAGCCGATCCGCGATGAAATCCTGGCGCTGCACGAAACGCTGCTGGACTACATCATGGATTACGCCGCCAACACGCTGGGCGCGCCCGTCGTTTATTCGCCGTATGCCTTCCCGTACTGGTTCAACGACACCAACGGCAACGGCGTGGCCGACCCCGACGAGGTCAACTTCGGCAACCGTTTTGCGACGTGGTCGCCCAATATGCTGCGGGCGGCCTACAACTACCAGTTCACGGCCAAAGCCCCCGGCGCCTACACGCACAACCCGTCCTACATCCTGCAGGTGCTGTACGACAGCATCGAGGCGGTGGGCGGGCCTGACGCAGTGGCGACTTTCACGCGCGCGCCGGTTCGCGTCAACGACTGACCGGACTGCGCCCAGCGCTGCGGGCATCCCGGCTGCAAACCAAACAACGGCGTCGCATGCGCGGCGCTGTTGTTTTGTGTGGTGGCTGCCGGCTGGGCGCAGCCGCCCAGCTCAGAAATCGAACAGCTCTTCGAGGAACGATGACCGCCGCTTTTTCTTCTTGGGGTAGCGGTCGTCATCGTCGTCATCGTCGTAGCGGTAGCTGTCGCGGCTTTCGCGGGACGGCGGCGCGGCGGCTGGCTGCCGCGCCGCCGCCGTCTGCTCGATGATCTTGTCCAGCTCGCCCCGGTCCAGCCACACGCCCCGGCAGCGGGGGCAGTAGTCAATCTCGATGCCTTCGCGGAAGGCGATTTTCAGCTCGGTTCCGTCCAGAGGGCACTGCATGAGCGTTATTCTCCGTTTCCAAGTAAGCCTGTAACAAACCCATGACTGCACTATAGCCGGAGTGCGAACGCAGTTTGCTGCCCAGTTATTGGGGGAAAATGCTGGGGCAGTAACCCCAAAAGGTTGGACACAACAGTACCCGTGCTTATTTTAGCCCCGGCTCTGGGGTGATGTCCGTAAACTTCTGTAAAAAGGGGAGGT
>DAOTYT010000271.1:0-5831 GCA_034434615.1 Anaerolineae bacterium
ATCATGGCTTCAAGGTCAAATTCGACGTAGGCCTGCCGCGTCAGGCTGACGTTGTCGCGCAGAATCCGCAGCTTGTAGCCGTTGCTGAGGAAGCCCCACAGGCTGTCCGCGCTGCGATTGAGGAACACCTGCAATAAGCTGTGCGGGCTGGCGGAAGCTGCCCCCGCCGCGCCGGGTGTGCGCCTGTCCAGTTCCAGCTTATAGCTGACCAGGTGAATCGGCACATGCTCCCAACTGTGCGAGATGGGATAAGTGCGCCCGTCAATCTCAACAGCCGTCGCGGTCTGCAAACGCCCATAATCCAGTTCGCGGAAGAGGGGCAGCAGCCAGCGCTCGCGGGTGATGGTGGTGCCGAGATCATTTTCCGGCAGGCGTTCCTGCGCCGCTCGGAAGCTCGCCCAAGCCCCTTGCAGCGCGTTCCACGAGCGGTTGATGACTTCGTTCAGCTTCTCGCCAGGGCGATGATAGCTTTCCGGGGTCAGTCCGTCGATGTTCGCGCGCTCACTGATGCGCTGCAGCAAATCGGCGGGCAGCAGCGCGCCTTCGGTGCGGATGGTGGTGAAGATATTGTTACGTGCGGCCATGCTTTACTTTCTTCCCAGCGCAGGCAGGAATACATAAATACCCAGCACATCTGGCGGCAGTTGCGCTTCCACCCGATGCTGTGGACGGCGGTCACCGCGCCGATAAGCCGCCTCGCGCACGCGAACATGCGCCGCCAGCAGGTCGTCGCCGCGCCTCTGAGCAATGTCGTTCAGGGTTGGTGCGATATGGTCAAAACCATCCACGACACGCCCCACAAACTCCGCCGCCTGCTGTGGGTGGATATTTTCGTCTGGTTCTGCCTGGAGCAGGCGTTCAGCAGCTTCAGGTTCAAGCCACACGGCATTATCAGGTGCGCCCTCAAACGCCAGTGTAAGACTGTCTTCGGCGAGCAGCTGGCGTTCGTCGCTAGCCGTTCGGGTGATCAGATGATAGCGCAGGCGCACCAGCAGCAGCGTCGTGCGCCGTTCGACGGCTGTTGTTCGTATTGCACCAGCGCGGCGAGCGCGGGGCAAGGGGTCTCCAGGCTCGGCAGTATCCAGCGCCGTGTTCATGACGTAGGCCGCTAACGACTCTACTAGCGGGTGTGTGCGCGTCAGGTACAGCTGTCCTTCTGTGACCGGTAGCTCAAAACGAGCGACGAATCGTTCTTTGCCGAGCATATCCTTGAGACCGCGTGGGGCTTCCTTCAGGTCGGCCCTCATCTCCAACCCTTCTCCTTGAGGGAGAAGGGAGATAATGCCCCCTTGCATCGTTAGCGCATCTTTCACAAATGCAGCAACATCTACACCAGAACCAACGGCTTCCCGGGCGGCCCTCAGTTCTGCGGCAACTTCATCCACACGGATGGCCTGCTGTGCGAACATCGTCCGCGAACGTTTTTCGCGTTCTGCTGCCGCTTCCCACTGCAAATCCAATTCGGCTTGATGCGGCTTCATGAACGCATCAAAGCCGGGCAGATAGTTTTGCGTAAAGCTGACGTTCTCGCGCAGCAGCAGGCCTTCAAAGATGGCTTCCGCGACGTCTTCGCTGTTGCCGGGCACGGGCACGGAAATGCCGAGCGAATTGCGGATGGTTTTGTGTTTGCGCAGCAGCACATCCAGCACAATGCCGTCAATCTGATTGTCGATGCCGTAATAGGTGACCACCCTGACGCGGGGACTGGGCTGCCCATAGCGGTCGACGCGCCCCTCGCGCTGTTCGTGGCGCGTCGGATTCCACGACAGATCGTAATGCACCACTGCGTCAAAAGCTTGCTGAAGGTTGATGCCCTCGCTCAGGCAGTCGGTGCAGACCAGCACACGCTTCGCCGCCTGGCTCAGCTGCCTTACACGCTCTTCGCGCTCCGCTGGGGGTAGTGTGCCCGTGACTCCGGCGACTTCCACGCCGCGAGTCGCCTGACGCAGCGCATCGGTCACATACTCGACCGTCGGGATAAAGCGACAGAACACAATCGGGTTGTAGCCCTCGCGCAGCAAGTCCTTGACGATAGCGATCAGCCGCTGCAATTTGCTGTCCGCTTCACCATGAAGCGCATCCGCCGCCCGGGCCATCTCCAGCAAACGGCGGCGATGCTTGTCTGCTTCAGCTTCTAATTCTTCTAATTCGCTGGCGTCGCTGCCGGGGATTACGTCGATGACCTCGGCAGAGTCATTGGTTATCAGGTCTAGCACCGTGCGCCGCCCGATGTCATCGACATCGGCTTCATTGTCAGCCTCGGTGGTGGCGGCACGACTGCGCAGGGTCGCGGCGGCGGCGGCAGGGCTGGATGCCAATGAGCGCAAAAGCGCCAGCGCCGACCACCAGCGCACCCGCTGGCGATAGCCTTCGCCGGGTTGCCGGACGGTCTCGCGGGCATAATTCAGCACACGATCGAAGAGATGCTTGTACGCATCGGTGAGTTTGTACGTCTCTTCAGTAGTATCGCGCTCTGGGAAGGGCGTGACTGTATCCAGATAAGCACGGATGTCTCCACGGCGCCGCTGGACGAAATAACGCGCCAATTCACGGCGTAACGGTTCATTCTTCTCGCCAGTTAAGTCCTCAGGAAGATTTTTAAAATCGGGGTTGAGCATAGCGACCAGCGAACGAAAAGCTTCTTCTTTGCCGCTGTGAGGCGTCGCTGTCACCAGCACCAGATGACGTTCTGGCTTTTCTGCCAGTTGGGCGACCAGCTCATGGCGCTGATGTCTGCCGCCGCGTTTGTCGACGGTATGGGCAACAGCATGCGCCTCATCAACAATGATGAAATTGGGCGCAGTACGCAGGAACTCATCGCGCCGCCGCTCCGACTTGATGAAGTCGGTCGAAACAACCACGAACGGATGGCGTTCAAACAGTGATTCACCCATCCGCAGATGACGCTCTAAGCGGGTTGCCGTGCTGGAGAGCACCAGTTCAGCTTCGATGTAGAACTTCTCGTGCAATTCGGCATGCCACTGCTCGGCTAACTGGGGCGGACACAGCACCGCCAGCCGGTTAATCTCGCCGCGATCGAGCAGTTCGCGCGCTACCAGCAAAGCTTCAATCGTCTTGCCGATGCCGACATCATCGGCGATCAGCAGGCGCACAGGGTCTTGTTTCAATGCCATCAGTAACGGTACAAGCTGGTAGGGGCGCGGTTCGACGTTGATACGGGCAAAGGAACGAAACGGTCCCGCGCTGGAACGAAAGCCCAGCCGCACCGCCGCCCTCAACAACCGCGCCGAGCGATAATCACCGATCTGTGTTGGGTCGGGCAGGGCGAACTTCGCTGGTTCGACGTTTTCCAGCGGGGTATAGATGCCCGTCACTTCGTCGTCCGTGCCACCTAACGGGCGCACGCGCACCAGTTCTTCGGTCGATTCAGGGAGTACCACCCACTCACGCCCGCGCACCCGCACCAGTGATCCGACCGTAAAACTCATGAACCGCCTCCAAAGATGTGTTTATTTTGCTCAAAGATCGCAATCCAGTCTTCTCGGTAGCCGAAACGGATCACGCGATAGCCATAATCCTCCATACAACTGTCTTGCTGGCGATCCCGCCCCTGGCGCTGCGGATAGTCGTGATACGAACCATCCACATAGATCGCCGCATATACACCACCGCTGTTATAGAGGAAATCCGGGCGTGTCTGGCAGTCCTCAATGTAGACCTGCGCCGCATCCGGCAGACGCAGCCCACGCTCGTGCAGGTTTTGTAGCCATTCGCGTTCAAGATCAGACTCGCACAGACCGAGAAGCTTTTGCAGATGACTATCGCGGCTTTGGCCCACCGGGCTGATGCTGACTTCGGCATTCGCCAGCAGGCTCAACACATCGCGGATCGCCTGGCGATCCATAATAGGATGTTCGCGCTGGTTGCCGTAGCTCAGAAGGCAGTCATAACAGGCGGCTTCGCAGTCCTCGCGGGCACGTGGCGGACGCCGTAAATCCTCTTCCGTATCGGGGTCAAAGTGACAGATGCGTAATGCCTCACAAGCCACTTTCGATAATACCGCAGGGTCATCCACCAGCCGCCGCAGGACGCCGGCGCCGCCTTCCGCCGCCTCGTAGAACAGCAGCATCTGGCGGTTATCCCTATCGGGCAAGGGTTCTGCCGCCAACTCATTATCCTCAAGCTGAAACACGGTTTCGATAGCGCGTTTGAGCGCGGCCTGTAACGAAGCCATTTGCTCGATTTCCAGCCCGATGAGCGGCTCGAACAGCAGGCAGTTGCGGTTGTCTTCCACATACGGAATCACCCGCCGTGTGCGCTCTGACATGGGATCATCCGGATCATCTTCGTTCTGTTCGTTGCGTCCCCAGTAACCACGCTCGATATCCAGCACGAAACCATATTGCTGCTTGTTCTCGCGTCGTGTCCATCCCAGATTGATGCGCCACAGGGTCGCCGTCTGTGCATAGCTCAGGCGGACAATGTCATTCCCTTCATGACTCACCAGCGCCGTACGAATATCCGGCGTGCCATCCCGTTCACTGAAACGCACACCGGTGCGAATGTCATAGCCCAGGCGCAGGCGGTCTTCTTCGTCAGCGCTGATGCGGTCACGTCGCCTCGTCACCACATTTTGCAGGCGCAGCAGCGATTGCAGGGGCGGATCGAGGGGCTTCTGGCAGCGCTGGCACAGGTCGTAATCCACGCCGGACTTCACTGGATGCACATAACCGCAGTGACCGCACTGTTTGATTTGCGTCGTCAGCGGACCGTCCTCGTCTTCCGTCACTGGCATGATGACCTGGTTGATGAGATAGCGTGACCCTTCATGATAGATTATGGCGCGCGGGCCGAACTCGGAAATCGCCAGGAAGCGCGGGCGTGAGAGGAAATTGTCGCGCTGGTTGGCGCGCCGTGCCGGGATGAACGCCGACAAAGGCAGGCGTGGGAAGCTGTAGCCCGGTAGAAAGCCCTCGGTGGCAAAGTAGCGGTAGCTGTAAAAGTCGGACTGTACCAGGCTCTCAGCCTCCGTCAGCAGGTCGATCTGCGCCAGCGCTTCGCGCCGCAGCCGCTCCGCCTGACGTTTGTCCGCCTGCTGGCGCGTTGGGTCACGGCGGATGTCCTCCTGCGCCTTCACCTGCTTCAACGCCGACCAATACAGCCCGCGCCAACGCTCGCAGGCGTCGTCAAAGGCGCGGACGACATTCTGCATCGCGACTTCCAACAGCCCATCCGGGTCAGTTAAATCCGGAATGGTTCTGAGAATGCGCTCTGCCCGCTGGCGTGCCGCCGACCGCGCTGTGCTAGACTCGGCCTGCTGACGAATCTCCGGCAGTAGCGCCAGCGATGGCGGCTCGCCGTTCATATCAAGGATTTCCTTGAGTGTGTCCTTAAGATCAATGCCAGTTTCCGCCAGCCAGATGGCATGAATGTGGGCTCGCAGCAGGTCTTCATTGCTCAAATCCAATCGCGGGGGCGTGACGGCTCCGGCGACCATGCGCTCTGGGCGTTTGAAGAAATACTGATCATGCGGGCTGCCGCCAGAGCAGTACGTAAAGACCAGTGCGGGTTGCCCACTGCGTCCGGCGCGCCCGCTGCGCTGGGCGTAGTTGGCGGGGGTCGGCGGCACATTGCGCATGTTGACCACGTTCAACTCAGCAATGTCGACCCCCAGCTCCATCGTTGGAGAGCAGTACAGGATGGGCAGCGCCCCCGTGCGGAACTGTTTCTCGCGCTTTTCGCGCTCCTCGTAGGGCACCTGCGCAGTGTGTTCGTGCGCTTCCAGCCCCACCAGTGACCTGGCAACATCTCGGTAGAAGTCCACAAAGAAGGCATTGGGTCGCCCGCCTTCCTGCGATGCGTTGGGCACA
>DAOTYT010000272.1:0-1882 GCA_034434615.1 Anaerolineae bacterium
ATCGAGATCGCCGCGCTGCGCCCGTGCGATCAGCGCGCTTTCGTCCTCGTTCATACCCGCCGTTGACAACAGTCGTACGACCTTTTAAGATTCATTTTAAAGCCGCATCAAGCGAATGCAAGCGCTCGCGAAAGCGGCGAGTTAGCCAGCGTGGCGGAATTGGCAGACGCCCGCGACTCAAAATCGCGTGCCCCTTGCGGGCGTGTGGGTTCGACTCCCACCGCTGGCATTTCGACCGAGACCCCTCGGTCGTTTTTTGCCCGCTTCTACGCTAGCAGCAAAATCTGACCAGACTTTAACCAGCCCTCATAGACGACGCTGCCGTTTAGAAAAGCTGTACCCTCTTTACACAACTGGCATGCTGCGTTTACGATCGCCATACGGCTTGAGGTAGGAGCGCTGATGATCCGTTTTTTCGGTTCGCTGTTGGTGGCTGCGCTGGTCGGCTTGGCGTTTGGTTTGTATCTGGGTTGGGTTCAGTTTCCCGTTCAAACGATCGACAGCCCGGCTCATCTGCTGGCGCAGCGCTATAAAGATGATTACACCGTCATGATCGCAGCTGGCTATGCGCGCGATGGCGATGTGACTGGTGCGCTGGAGCGCATGCGCGTACTGCGCATTGAAGATGTGCCGGCCTATGTCCAGGAAGTGACGGAACGGTTCATCACCAATTCGCGCAGCATTGATGATATTCGGCTGTTGGTCACGCTGTCTGAGGGGTTGGGCCGTCTCACCCCGCTGATGGAACCGTATCGACAGGTGACATTGCCAGGGCAGGGGCGATGAAAAAGCAGCGCAAGCCAGAAGAATTGGCCCCTGCGTCGCGCAAGTACCGCCGCCCGCGGCGTTTCTTCTCCCCCATCGGCGTGATCCTCGGCCTGATCCTCGGCCTCGCCGGGGGGTTGACGATCGCATGGGTGTGGCTGCCGGTCGAAGAATATGATGTCGAGCCATGGCAGCTCCATCAGGTTGATCGAGCGCATTACATCGTCGCTATCGCCCTGAGCCACAGCTACGACGGGGATGTGAACCGCGCCGTCCGCCGTTTGCTTGACCTGCGGCTTGCTCCAGATCCAATTCAAGCTGTGGCCGATACGGCGTGCCAATTGGCCACGACCGGCTACGTGAACAGCACGAGCGGGCTGCGCGCCATCCGCAGCATGATGGCCCTGTATCAGCCGCAGGGGCGCGCCGGCTGTGCCGATACCCTGATCGCTGCTGATACCATCGAGCCGACAGTCGTCATCGAGATCGCGCTGCCGACCGCCACTTTCACGCTCGAACCGCCAGAGACCAAAACGCCGACCCCGCAGGCGCTGGCGACTGCTACCCCCTTTCAGTTCGCCGCCCCGACCGCGGCGCCGCAGCGCGATTTTGACCTCATCTCAGTCAATACCACCTGCAGCGCACAGGACTCTGGCCTAATTCAGGTTTTCGTCTACGATACGAATGGGACGACGGGGCTTCCTGGCCAGCGCGTTCGGGTTCGCTGGGATGAAGGCGAGAGCATCTTTTTCACCGGGCTGAAGCCTGAGCGCGGCGCCGCCTATGCTGATTTTGAGATGGAGGCCGGCAAGACCTATCTGGTCGATATGCCCGGCCGTTCGGACCCACTGCGCGAACCCCTGCCTGCCGTGCCCTGTACCGACCCAACCACTGGGGAACGCGCGTTAACGACTTATCGTGTCATCTTTCGCGCGGCTTTTTGATTTGATCGGAGGGAAAGGATGTCGATCGTCCTCAACCAGCCAGCGCTTGAGCATGCGCGGCGCTTGCTCGACGATGAACAATACGCGATCAATACCGTGTGGGAGCGCAACGCGCCGACCGAGGCGCAAAGTGCCGCCTATAAGACCCTCCATGGCGAAGCAGCCTTCAGGCT
>DAOTYT010000273.1:0-9780 GCA_034434615.1 Anaerolineae bacterium
CCCCAACTGCCACGCGCATAGGTGACGAGCGGCGGGGCATTCGGCCCTTGCCATCCAGCAATCACCCGATCGATCAATTTCCACGAGAGTTCGATCTCTTTTTCATGCGTAAACAAGGTCGCATCGCCCAGCAGCGCATCGAGCAGCAGCCGTTCATAAGCATCAGGGAGCGCAGTCCCTTTAAACGAAGACCGATAGTGGAACTCCATATCGACCGATTGAATTTCGGAAGAATTGGGGACTTTCGTCTCAAATTTGAGATGAATCCCCTCATCGGGCTGAATGCAGAGAGACAAGATATTCGGCGTCAGCTTACGACCGCGCGGCATATCGAACAACAGGGTGGGAGGGCGGCGAAACTGAACGGCGATCTCGCTGGTTTTACGCCTGAGCGCTTTGCCAGACCGCAGATAAAACGGCACATCCTGCCAACGCCAGTTATCGACAAACAGCTTGAGCAGCGCATATGTCGGTGTGGTGGAGGCCGGTGCTACCCCCGGCGAGTCGACATAACCCTCATACTGAGCGCGCACCGTATCGCCGATGAAGGGCGAACGAATGGCGCGCAGCACTTTAACTTTCTCGTTGCGCAAGCCTTCCGCATCGAATTTGGCAGGGGGTTCCATCGCGACCAAGCACAAGAGCTGGAGCAGATGATTTTGGAACATATCGCGCAGCACGCCAGATTCATCGTAGTAGCCAGCGCGCGTGCCGACATCCACATCTTCAGCCACTGTGATCTGCACGTGATCGACGTAATTGCGATTCCAGATCGGCTCGAAGATGGCGTTAGCGAAGCGGAAAAACAACACATTCTGCACCGTCTCTTTGCCGAGATAGTGGTCAATACGGTAGACCTGAGTCTCGTTAAAAGCGCGATGCACCGTTCGATTCAGCGCATCGGCTGAGGCTGAGTCGTAGCCGAACGGTTTCTCGATGACGATGCGGCGCCAGCCTTCGTCTTCATTAGCCATGCCCAAGGCGTGAAGGTTGTCGATCACGGCTTCGTAATAGTTTGGCGCAGTCGCCAGATAGTACAGGCGATCGGCGCGGGCTTGTTCAAGAGCTTCGAGCCGCTCCTCCAGCTTGCGATAATCCTCTAGCGTGGCCAGGTCTCCACGCACGTAATACAAGCGCTGAACGAAAGCCTCCCACTGGTTTCGGTCAAGCGCATCGCCAAGCGCGCGCTCAATCGCTTCGCGCATCAAGCTGCGGAAGTCTTCATCGGTATAGGGACGACGCGCAAACCCAACGATGCGGAAGCCATCGGCCAGCCGCTCGCGCTGATACAGGTTGAATAGCGCGGGAATGAGCTTGCGGTGGGTCAAGTCGCCAGACGCGCCGAAGATGACGATGGTCGTCATGACTCATCGACTCTTTTCACCGCATGCCCGCCGAACTGATTGCGCATGGCGGCGAGCAGTTTGGCCGCGTAGCTGTCTTCCTGCCGGCTGACGAAGCGCATCAACAACGACATGGTGATGACCGGAGCCGGCACGTCGAGATCAATAGCTTCGGCGACCGTCCACCGCCCTTCCCCACTATCGGCAACCCAGCCGCGCAGTTCAGCGAGCTCGGCGTCTTCTTTCAACGCATTGGCGATCAGGTCAAGCAGCCACGAACGCACTACGCTGCCATAGCGCCACACCTCGGCAATTTGGCTCACATCAAGGCCTAAATCAGGGCGCGACTTCATGATCTCGAAGCCTTCAGCAAACGCCTGCATCATGCCGTATTCGACGCCATTGTGTACCATCTTGACGAAATGCCCGGCTCCACTTATACCGACATGACCCCAACCACGATCGGGGCCAGGCGCCAGCGTCTCGAAGATCGGGCGCAGCCGCTCAACCGGCTCGGCATCGCCGCCGATCATCAAACTATAGCCCTCTTGCAACCCCCAAATGCCGCCGCTGGTGCCGACATCGACGAAATGCAGCCCATGCGCGCTGACTTCGCGTGCGCGCCGGATCGAATCGCGATAATTGCTGTTGCCGCCGTCGACGATGGTATCGCCGGGAGATAGCAGTTTAACCAGCGAACTAATCATGGCATCGGTCGGCTCACCGGCGGGCACCATCACCCAAACTGCGCGTGGCGGCGTCAATTTGCTCACCAGGTCGGCAACCGACTCCGCGCCGATCGCGCCGGCAGCCACGGCCGCCTCGACCGGCTTTGGACTGCGGTTGAACACAACCATTTGATGACCACCGCGCAGCAGCCGCACGGTCATGTTCGCTCCCATACGCCCCAGACCAATCAGCCCCAGCTGCATCGTCCCACTCCTCTCAATGACAGATCTTGATGCGGTTCAAATATTGTAGACGGTTATTATCGTCGCCGCTTTACAGGATGACAATCGTGTTGTTTGGCCCCCTATTCTGTGGCACAATCTAGGCACAACGTCAAATCGGCCTCGCGTTGATGGACGACGAGAGCCGACTTAGTGATCGGAGCAGAACCCCGTGCAAAACTCGTATTCGTTTGTAACCCCCGCGGCGGCTGGCCTGTCTCCGACGCGCCCCCAAGGTCTTGATGCGATTTTCGCGCCAAACAACGTCGCCGTCATCGGGGCGACTGAGCGGGCTGGCAGCGTCGGCCGCACGATCCTTTGGAACCTGATCAGCACGCCTTTTGGCGGAACAGTCTATCCAGTAAACCCAGCGCGGGCGAGCGTGTTGGGAATTCGTGCCTACCCAAGCATCGCTGATGTTCCCGAACAGGTTGATCTCGCCGTCATCGTCACCCCGGCGCACACGGTACCTGGCGTGGTTGAGGAGTGCGTCGCGGCCGGTGTGCGCGGTCTGATCATCATCTCGGCCGGGTTCAAAGAGCGCGGCCCGCAAGGCGCCGAGCTGGAGCGGCAGATTCTCGAAACCGCCCGGCGTGGCAATATCCGCATCATCGGGCCGAACTGCCTCGGCGTGATGCGGCCGCTGAGCGGGCTAAACGCGACCTTCGCCAGCGCCATGGCGCGGCCGGGCAACGTCGGCTTCATCAGCCAAAGCGGAGCGCTGTGCACTGCGGTGCTCGACTGGAGCTTTAGCGAAAACGTTGGCTTCAGCGCTTTCATTTCGATCGGCTCGATGCTCGATGTAGGCTGGGGAGACCTCATCGATTACCTCGGCAAAGATACTAACACGCGCAGCATCGTCATTTACATGGAGTCGGTCGGCGATGCGCGTTCTTTCATCTCAGCCGCTCGCGAAGTCGCGCTGAAGAAGCCGATCATCATCATCAAAGCCGGGCGCACCGCAGCGGCAGCGCATGCGGCCGCCTCGCACACAGGCTCGCTGACGGGAAGCGATGAAGTGCTCGATGCCGCTTTTCGACGCTGCGGCGTCCTGCGCGTCGAACGGATCTCGGATGTCTTTAATATGGCGGAAGTGCTGGCGAAACAGCCGCAGCCAAAAGGTCGCAAATTGACGATCATTACCAATGCCGGCGGCCCCGGCGTGTTAGCAACCGACGCGCTTATTTTAGGCGGCGGCGAATTGACCGAGCTTTCTGATGAGACCATGGCGGCGCTTAATGCGCTGCTGCCTTCACACTGGAGCCACAATAACCCGATCGATATCCTCGGCGATGCCGGCCCCGATCTTTACGCTAAGACGCTCGAGATCGCCGGCAAAGATCCCAATGCCGACGGCCTGCTCGTCATTTTGACCCCGCAAGCGATGACCGACCCAACACAGACGGCCGAACGACTGCGCCAGTTCGAGGGCTTTAGCGACAAGCCGGTGCTGGCAAGCTGGATGGGCGGCCCCGAAGTGGCCGGCGGCGAAGCGGTGCTCAACCGCGCTAACATCCCTACCTTCCGCTTCCCCGATACCGCCGCACGCATTTTCAATTACATGTGGCAGTATAACTACAACCTGCGTGCGCTCTATGAGACCCCCATGCTGCCGCTCGATTCGTACCAGCAAACGCCAGACCGCGCCCTGGTGGAAAAGATCATCGATGGGGTTCGCCAAAGCGGCCGCACTATCCTCACTGAGTATGAGTCGAAGCAGGTGCTGGCCGCCTACTACATTCCAACCGTGCAGACCGAGCTGGCATACAGCGAAGACGACGCAGTCAAAGCAGCCGAAGCGATCGGTTACCCTGTTGTGCTGAAGTTGAACTCTGAGACGATCACCCACAAGACCGATGTCGGCGGGGTGCAGCTCAACCTGCGCGATGAAAACGCCGTCCGCGCAGCCTACAAGGCCATTCAGGAAGGCGTAACGCGGGCTGCTGGCGAAGGCCATTTCCATGGGGTCACCGTGCAGCCGATGGCCAAGCTCGATGGCTATGAACTGATCATTGGCAGCAGCGTCGATCCGCAGTTCGGCCCAGTGCTTTTGTTTGGCACGGGCGGCCAGCTCGTTGAGGTGTTTAAAGACAGCGCGCTTGGCCTGCCGCCGCTGAATACGACGTTAGCTCGGCGCATGATGGAAACGACGCGCATCTATAAAGCGCTGTTGGGCGTGCGTGGGCGGCCGCCAGTCGACATGAACGCGCTGGAACGCATCTTGGTGCGCTTCAGCCAACTCGTGGTTGAACAGCCATTCATCAAAGAGATTGACATCAACCCGCTGCTCGCTTCGCACGAGCAGCTCCTCGCCCTTGATGCGCGAATTTTGGTCTATGAACGCGAGATCGATGCCGACCAACTGCCACATCCAGCCATTCGCCCCTACCCTACCCAGTATATCGGCAGTTGGGAAAGCAAAGACGGGACCAAGATCACCTTCCGCCCGATCCGGCCCGAAGACGAGCCGCTGATGGCAAAATTCCATGAAACCTTATCAGAGCGAACGGTTTACAACCGCTATCTCCAGGCGATGAACCTGAGCCAACGCATCGGCCATGAACGCCTGTCGCGCCTCTGTTTCATCGACTATGACCGCGAGATGGCGCTGTTGGCGGTGCGCCGCGACTCGAGCGGCGAGCCTGAGATCATGGGTGTCGCTCGTCTTAGCAAAATTCATGGGACGAACAGAGCAGAATTCGCGGTACTCGTGAGCGATAAGTTCCAGCACCAGGGGTTAGGTCGCGAACTCCTGCGCCGGTTGATCGAAATCGCGCGCGATGAGAAAGTGGGCACGATGTTCGGGCATGTGCTTGAAGAGAATAAAGAGATGATCCGTCTCGTGGAGCGGTTTGGCTTCCGCCTCATTCCGACTGAGCGCGAGTCCGTACTGCGCGGTGAACTCGACTTGCAGCCAGCGCCCTAGCCAGCGCACGAACTGCCTGAACGACATCAAACGGAGAGAGCGGGGCGAACCTCGCTCTCTTTGTTAACCCGATGATCGATCAGCCATGCTGCGGCGTTTGCAGCTTATCGAACCAGGCTCGCAGTTGAGCATGAGTTGGCGAGCTGGTCGCCCCGCCGACACCGGTCACCGAAAGCCCGCCGCAGATATTTCCGTAAATCCCGCACGTCAGATCGCTCGCTTCCTCGACGATGCAAGCGTACAAAAAACCTGCATTAAAACAATCGCCTGCGCCGGTGGTATCGACGACCTCTCCGGCGAAGATCGGTTGGACATGAACGAGGGTGTCACCATGCCCGATCCAAGCCCCGTTCGGGCCATCTTTGACGACGACCCGATCGACCCACCGGCTGATTATGCGCGCTGCTTCGGCTGTATCTTCCACGCCTGCGATGATGCGAGCCTCGCGTGCATTCGGCATGAAGATATCGACCTGCTGCAGCAGGGCTTTCCAATCGCAGCCAGATTTCAGCAATGGGCTGTCTTGGCAGTCCATCGAGATCGTTTTCCCACGCGCTCGCGCTGCCTCCAATATTGGGCCGATCACCGCCAGCGGCCTCGCGCCATCAACGTGCAGGTGGCGATATTCAGCGGTTGAGACAGCGCCAAGCCAAAAGGCGTAACGGTCTTCTGGCGCCGGGTCAACATAGGTGACGAAAGCGCGTTCATTGTGCAGCGGCATCGACGTGGTGACGCGCTGAAAGGGGCGGGGCAGCGTTCGAGCTAGACGCAGGTCGATCCCTTCCTGCAAAGACAGATCATGGACAAAAGCGCTGTAAGGGTCGCTGCCGAAAGTCGCTGGCCACCCAACATGCGCGCCCAAACGGCACAGGGCCGCAGCTGTGATGAACATGCCTCCCCCGGTTGTAGTCAGGCTACTGCTCATGACCTCGCGACCGAGTTCGGGAAATTCGGTCAAGCCAGAATAGATGATGTCGAAGAAATAATCGCCAAGCAGCAAAATGTCATACATGATTGGGCGGCTCACTGCTCATTCTGCTTTTCAAGGAGGAAACGCTGCACCAGCGAACGCAATTCCTGTGTGCTGAAAGGTTTATAAAGAAAATCGCTCGCGCCTATCGAACGGGCTTTCGCTTCGTCTCCCGGATGACTGCGCGCGGTAACGGTGATGACCGGCACCTCGGCCAGCTCGGGCAGCGAGCGCAGTCGCTCGATGACAGAAAATCCATCCATTTCAGGCAGGTTGATGTCAACGAGGATCATATCAAACCGATATTGTTCGGCTAACCGCAACGCCTCGGAGCCATTTTCGGCTCCGATCACCTCGACATCGAGCGAACGCAGCGTGTAAGCGACAAGACGTCGTACCGGGCTTTCATCATCGATCACCATCAAATGATACTTCATGCGCTACTCCACTCCCGCGCTGTGTTCATCAAGCCGCGACAGCTGCTTCACCAGTAACCACTCGTTTCCATTGGCCATCCGTCGATGCTCAACACGATCCATCACGCTAAAAACGATATGCAATCCCCAACCACCCTCAGGCAAATCAAACGGATTGGGAGGCGGCGGTCGGCTGCTTAAGTCAAAGATCGGCGGAGCGGAATCGCGGACGACGATCTCCAGTCGAGCGCCATCGATCACAAGTTCAAGCTCGATCTCCCCATCCTGACCAGTATACGCATGCTTGATGATATTTAAACAGACCTCATGTACAGCCAGCTGTATACGCACCGCGGTTGCCGCGCCGTAGGAACCCACTGCCGAGGTTATGAAAGCGTCTAGCTTACGCAGCGATTCGACGTTGGCAGGAATTTGAAGGTATCGAGAAACCGCCACTTCAGCGCCCCAGGTAGTGAAGACACAAAATGGTCTGATCGTCTTCGTCGGCTCCGTGCAGCCTTGCGGTTTGCGCTGCTTCGAGAATAGTCCGAAGCACCTGCGCCGAGGGCCGCCCGAAGGCTGACTCAGCGGCACATCTTAAACCGGCTTCACCCCAAAAACCGTCGTCCGTTTTCAACTCGGTGAGTCCATCACTGTAAACGATCACCAACTCATCTGGTTCAAGCGTTAAGGCTTGCAGCTCAGGCTCAATGGAGGTCAGCACGCCGAGCGGCGGCGCCGTCGAACGCCAGCGCAGCCACTCACTGCCTCGATGGATGAGCGTCGGCGGATGGCCGGCATTAGCCTGCATTAACAGCCCACTAGAAAGATCGAGACTCAAAATCACGGCAGTTGCCAGCAGGCCGGCTGCAGTGTAGGTCTCATAGACCTCGCTGTTGACATGCCGCAGCACCTCAACCGGCGTCAGGCCGAGGCGCAGCGCCATCTTGATCAAAGTATGCAGCGAAACCGCACCGAGCGCTGCCGGCAGCCCTTTGCCAGCCACATCGACCATAAAGACAGCCAATACATCATTCGGCTGCTGCACCCATCCCCAGGCATCTCCACCAACTACGGAAGCGGGCTTCCAATCGACCGCCAGATCAATCCCATCGATCCGGGGATAATGGATGGGCTGCGTTGAGCGCTGAATGAGACCGGCAATTTGCAGCTCGTGAGCGATTTTCGCTTCGCGCGCCTCGCTTTCGCGCAGGCTGGCGGCGATGATCTGGCTGGCGACTCGTTCGGTCATGCGACGCACCAGCGCCTTATCACCAACCTTAAACTCGTGATCGACATTGGCAAACCCAACGCCGATCACACCGATAGCGCGCTCAGACACCACTAACGGCGTCAGCAACCATGCCGATGGATACCCGGACAATGTATCGACGGCAGCCACGGTCATGGCTTCACGGCGTTCTAAGACTGCGTTAAGATCGCCGCGCAGAGCGGTGAAATTTACGGCTTCGGATGGGATGACGAACCAGTCCGCTGGCTGATCGCCGTGTTCGAGCAAATAAACTGCTCCCATTGGGGCGTCCAGCGCTGCCATGATCGACTCCAAGAATGGGACAATATCGGTCGTCGAGTTGGGCGGCTCGGGCGCGTCTTGCATGAGCGATACGAGCTGATCCCATGATTGAGCCAGCATCATCGTCATCTCTTCGAGTTCAGCTTCAAGCTGCTGCACGCGGGCGCGTTCGGTGGCTAAAGAGTCAAGCGTCATGAGCGGTTTTTATGATTGGCAGTCAAAGCAAGCGCCGCTTGTATCGTCGGTGCGATCTGAAACACACGATCCATATGCGTCAGGTCGAAGATGATCCGCACGCTTTCAGACGGATTGACCAAGATCAACTCGCCACCACGCTGGCGAGCAAGTTTTAAACCGCTGACCAATGTGGCTAGTCCCATTGAGTCAATAAATGTCGTATTTTCCAGGTCGACGATCAAAAATGGCGCGTTGGCAGCCTGCTGCCAATGCTCCCTCATTCGTTGATTCGTGCTCGCATCGAGCCGCTCATCGGCTTGAATGATGAGCGTATCGCCGTACGAAACGATCTTCAAAGCTAATTCCTCGCTGATTTACCAATGCCGCATACTTTGGCCCACTGTGCTGCTTCATATTATAGCGCCTGCTATACCCAATAAAGCGCAAAGGCGCATTTCCGTCTCATCACTGAAATCTCGCAAGGCCATATTGCAGAACAAAAGTTCTTATTGTATACTCAGTCTATCGCTGAAATGGCCATGTCACAAATGATCTAAGCAGCATCATTATTCGTGTGGAGACTCAGCAGAGCTGACCTTTTATCCCCTACTAAACGTCGACCACATCACCGAAAGTTACGGACGCGCTTCTCTCCTCTCAATTAAGGAGTTCTTCCAATGCGTTTGTATGAAAACGATCGGTTGGTACAGCAGTTGGTTCAGCGTATGCTTCCTAGCAACACCACAAATGCAGCAGATCGTGCGCTGGCGTGGAATGAATGGATCACTATAGGCGGCTGCGAGCCTTTATACCGTTTCATTCGCTGGAAAAACGGAACAGCGACAGAGGATGATGAGATCTTGCAAGAAACCCTCATCACAGCCTATATAAAAATGGAACGGGGGCATTACGAGGATCGTAATTTGCCGTTCACAGCATGGCTGAAGAAGATCGCCTGGTATAAAATCATGGAAGCATCGCGCCGTGAGGGGGGGCAGCTCCTTTTGGATGACATGCACGAGTACGTGCCCGATGAAAAAAATGAGCACGAACGGGCTGAGCTTTGGAAAGAACGTGATGCGCTCAGGTCAGCGCTGGCGAAGCTTCCACCGCGACGCAGCCACATTATTCAGCTTTATGAGCACGGTTATGCGACAGCTGAGATCGCAGAGCTTTTATGTATCACTGAAAAGCTGGTGCGAAAAGAGAAAAGCCTGGGCCTGCGCCAGCTCCGCCACGATATCGTTCTCGCGAAAGCCAGTTAGCAGACTGCAGCCAGCGCCACTATGCAGCTTCACTGCCGGCTAACACTGCATTGTGGCGCGAAAGGGAGTGTCTAAACCGGAACAGATACGAAATCACGGACATGCGCCGGATAACGCGGATGGTCGCGTTTGTACAGCCGGCGGGCATTCCAGGCATAGACAAACAGGTGTACCGCCGCCTGCAGCGCCTCGATAGACC
>DAOTYT010000274.1:0-3416 GCA_034434615.1 Anaerolineae bacterium
TGCGGACGGCAAGGCCAGCCTCGATCAAGTCGTCTTCGCTGTAACCGATCTCGGTCATCGTATCGATCAGCGACCGCCAGCCGGCGGGCGCATACCCGATCTGGAATTTGATGAGGGTGGCCTCACTTAAACCACGCTTATCGCGCGCGTAGGCAAAAGTCGCGGCGGCATCCTGGCTGCCCGTTTCAAGCAGGCGCTCATGATAAAACTCGGCTGCGAATTTGAGCATGCCGCGCAGCCGATCCAGCGTTTCGACGCGCGCGCGCTGCTCGGGGGTTTGCGGCTGAAGTTCGATGCCCGCCTGTTTCGCCAGTTCCTCCAGCGCCTCTTGAAACGACCAGCCGTTCTGCTTCATGACGAAATTGAACAGGTCGCCGCCTTCGGCGCACGCACCATAACAGCGCCACGTGCCGCGATCAGGATCGACCACAAAGCTCGGCGTCCGCTCATTATGAAACGGGCAGCAAGCCTTGTAGACGCGCCCCGCTCGCTTGAGGGGCACCGTCCGCTGGATATACGAGACGATATCCAGTCTGGATTTGATCTCGTCAACGGCTGACATTGGGCAGTCCTTATTCGGCAGTCTTCATTATACGGATGCAGCAAAACCTGCGCAAACGACCGCACCTGCCTTCTTCTGACCCGCAATTCACCTAAAAACCGCTCAGATGACTGAGATCAGCACGGCCATGCTGCATGGCACTGATGGCTTGCAGCAGCCCCAATCGATTCTCGCGCACGGCGGCATCTTCCGCCATCACCAGCACCTCATCAAAAAACGTCTTGATCGTCGGCAGCATTGGCTCAAAGGCCGCGAGGAACTCGCCGACGTTGCCTTCATCGGTCAGTTTCGCTACCGCCGTTTGATACGCTTCGTACAGCGCTCGCTCTTGCGGTTCGATAAAGCGCGCCGGTTCGACCGAGTAGATGGTGTCTAATCCTCGCGTGATGCGAACACAGCGCGCAAAACCATCGAGGATGGCATTCCAATCCTCGCGCTGCACCCAGTCGCTCAGCTCGCGCACGCCGATCAGAGCGCGATAGGGGTTTGCCGCCTGTTCTGCCAGCACCGCCGCCAGCACATCTGGGCGCCAGCCCTGCTCATCCAGCCACGAACGCAGCCGGCCAGCGATAAACTCCAGCACTTGCAGGCGCACTGCGCCATCAACCTCGATCGGCTGAGCGGAAGCGGCGATCTCGATCGCTTCTCCCAGATTTACGGACAGCCCCTTATTGGCAACGATCTGGACGATGCCCTGTGCCGCGCGCCGCAAACCATAGGGATCGGCGGTCGATTGAGGCGCCAGACCTGCCGCGAACAGACCGACCAGGCTGTCAAGGCGATCGATGAAGGCCAGCAGGGTGCCCGCTGGCTTCGAGGGCAGCGCATCCTCGGCACCGCGCGGCAGCCAATGCTCGTAGATCGCTTCAGCAACTTCCGGCGGCATGCCCCCGAGAAGCGCATATTCACGTCCCATCGCCCCCTGCAAAGAGGTCATCTCCACGACCATCTGCGTCGCTAAATCTGCCTTCAGGAGGTGCGCGGCCCGCTGCGCGATCGCGATGTCGGTCGAGTCCATCGCGAGCAGGCGGCCAAGCGGTTCGACTAAGCTGGCGACCCGCTCATTCTTATCCAGCATTGAACCGAGCTTCTCTTGAAACGTGAGCGTCGCGAGGCGCGGCAGGAATGCCTCCAGCGGCTTCTGCGTATCCTGAGCGAAAAAGTAATCGGCGTCAGCGAAACGCGCTCGCAGCACCTGTTCGTTGCCGTGGATCACCTTGTCGAGATGCTGGTCGTCGCCGTTGCGCACCGCGATGAAAAATGGCAGCAAGTGGCCGTTGGCATCTTCCACTGCAAAATAGCGCTGTTTCTTCTTCATGACTGTGACCAGGACCGCGCGTGGAAGTTTGAGATAGGCCTCCTCAAAGCGGCCGCGCAGCGCGGTCGGCGTCTCGACCAGATGAGTCACTTCAGTGAGCAAGTCATCATCGAGGACTGGCCGCCCGCCAACAGCAGCAGCCAGCTCGTTCACCTGCTCTAAGATGCGGGCGCGCCTTACCGCCGGGTCAAGCAGGATGCCCTGCGCCTGGGCGATCTGCCGGTACTCTTCGCTGTTCGCGACAAGGTGTTCGGGCGAACCATAGGGACGCAGCCCGCGCGTGATGCGCCCGCTGCTCAAACCGGCGTAGCTGAAGGGCACTACCGCTGTGCCGAGCAGCGCGCACAGCCAGCGAATCGGGCGAGAAAAAGCGACGGCGCTTTCGTTCCAGCGCATGGATTTAGCGAATTTCAAGCCAGCGATCAGGTTCGGAAGCGCTTCAGCCAGCACCTCAAGCGCTGGCCGGCCCAACTCCTGCACTTGAGCGACCACGTAGCGCCCCTCATCAAGGTCTTCCACCCGCAGGTCGGCGACGCTGATCCCTTTGCTGCGCGCAAAACCTTCCGCAGCTTTGGTCGGCCGACCCTCGGCATCGAACGCGCGGTCGGCCGATGGCCCCTTCACCGTCAGATCGCGATCAGGTTGGCGCGGCGCTACGCGCGCTGCTGAGATGACGAGACGGCGCGGCGTGGCGAACACGCGCACGCCCTCGTGTGCCAAACGCGCATCGTCAAACAGGCGCGCTGCCATGTCATTGAGCTGCGCAAGCGCTGCCTCAACATCATCAGCCGGCAGCTCCTCAACGCCGATCTCAAGCAGAAAATCAGCTGGCTCAGCGGGGGCGGGCTCTGTATCCTGAAGCGGATGAACGACGGGCGCACTCCACACTGGCAGCAGCCGGTTGAGCGGGTGCGCCAACTCGGCGCGATGCTCGGCGAAAGCCCGGGCGATCCGGCGCGTCATCTCGCGCATGCGGCGGAAATAGCTGGCGCGCTCGGTCACGCCGATAGCGCCGCGCGCATCGAGCACGTTAAACAAATGGCTGCATTTGAGCACATAATCATAGGCCGGCATCACCAGCCCAGCTTCGAGCGCCCGCCGGTTCTCGCTTTCGTACACATCGTAGGTAGCCTTCAGCCCATCGACATCGGCCACTTCGAAATAGTATTTGCAGTGTTCGATCTCGCTGCGCAGCAGGATGTCGCCATATTTCAGATCGACAGAACTGGAGTCGCCCTGTTCCAACCTCAGCCAGTCGATCTCCCAGACCGATTCTTTCCCTTGCAGAGGCAGCGCGATGCGCTCCAGACCATAGGTGATCTCGACCGATACGGGGTTCAGTTCAATGCCGCCTGCCTGCTGAAAATAGGTGAACTGCGTGATCTCCTGGCCATCCAGCCAAACTTCCCAGCCCAGCCCCCACGCGCCAAGCGCCGGGCTTTCCCAGTTATCCTCGACAAAGCGAATATCATGTTCGCGCGGGTTGATCCCTAATGCCTCAAGCGAACGCAGGTAGATCTCTTGCGGGTTGCCGGG
>DAOTYT010000275.1:0-2721 GCA_034434615.1 Anaerolineae bacterium
AGCAGCACCGGCGCGGCTTTAACTCGATTGGTCGTGAAGACGCCGGCAGCAGCACATGGCCGGTCGCTGACCACCAGCGCCAGATCGAGCGCGCCGTTTTCCTTCAATCCGGCGGCCACACTGGCGACCCGAAAGCCCGCAACAGACTCAATGAAGGGTTTAATTTCAATCACGGCTTTCCACTTCCAGTTCCATCAGCATGATCGCCAGTTTCTCGATCAGAATATCCACATGATGTTTTTGCACAATTAATGGTGGCACAAAGCGGATGACGTTCGGCCCAGCATTAAGCAGCAGCAGCCCATGGCGATAGCCCGCCTCAATGAGTGGCGAAACATCGATCGTCAACTCTAGACCAACCATCAGCCCGCGGCCGCGCACTTCGCGAATGAACGGGCTGTTGAGTTCCTTCAAACGCTCCATCAGGTAGCTGCCCACTTCACGAACATGCGCCAGAAAATCTGGCTGGCTGACGCGCTCCAGCACGTGATGCGCGACCGTGGTGATGAGCGGCCCCCCAGCAAACGTTGAGCCATGATCGCCAGGCTGGATGTGGTCTGCGACCGCGTTGGTGGTCAAAATAGCGCCGATCGGCAGCCCGCCCGCTAAAGGTTTGGCCAACGTCATGATGTCTGGCTCGACACCGCTTGGCTCATTCGACCACAGCGTTCCGGTTCGGCCCAAACCGCACTGAACCTCATCGAACACCAGCAGCGCGTTATGCTGGTCGCACAACTGGCGCAACCGTTGTAAAAACGCGCTCGTTGCCAGGTGGATGCCCCCTTCTCCTTGCACAGGTTCGACAAAAACCGCAGCAGTATTCTCGTTGATGGCGGCTTCGGCACTGGCGATATCGTTGTACTCGGCAATGACGACGGATGGCATCAGCGGCCGAAACGGGGCCTGAATCTTTTCTTTCGGCGTGAGCGCCAGCGCGCCCATCGTACGGCCATGGAAGGCGTGTGAGAAGCTGACGATCTCCGTTTTATGGGGATTTCCCGAAGCATGCGCAGCCTTTCGGGCGAACTTGATCGCGCCCTCATTGGCTTCCGCCCCGCTGTTGGTAAAAAACACGCGGTCAGCGAACGATTTAGCGCACAACAGCGCCGCCAGCTCTGCCTGCGGCGCTGTGTAATACAGATTGCTGGTATGCAGCAGCCCAGCCGCAGCGCGCTGGATCACCTCAGTCAGTTCTGGATCGGCGTAACCAAGCGCATTCACGGCGATGCCAGCCACCCAATCTAAATATGCGTTGCCGGCAGTGTCATAAAGCATGACACCTTCGCCACGCTCAAGGACGAAGGGCGGGCGCTTGTAAGACTGCACAAGATGCTGATTTTCCAGCTTGATGATCGGATGGCGGGTCATCACCATGAAGCACTCCCTTTCGATGCGTTTGCGGCTGCTTGAGCGACTGCCAGCTGCCAAACCCCTATCTTTCCTCGTCTAATCTGCTTGCGGCTTGCACCACGGGAGGCCAGCCAAGCTGCTGCGCCACCCATGCTCGCGATCCTTTACGACCATCTACCCAACCGTTGGCTGCCTCGTAGCGAATTGTCGCCAAGCACCAGCCGAGGACCCGCTGGATAACCACATGCGGCAGGTGGCCGGAAGCCAGCACATGACGGACGATCGACCGGCTGTATGCAGACTCTTTGACCAGCGCGTTATACATCAAATGATGCAGCTCATGGCAGTTGGCGCACAGTTGAATGGTGACCTCATTCTCGCCATGCGTGGCGATATCCCATAGATGATGCCGGTGCGAAGCAGGGTAACCACAGGCTGCACATGGCGCTGTTCGCTCGTTAAGCAGCGGCCGGCGCCGGCGTTTTAGAAGCCGCCGCTGCTGTAGGCGATAAAAATCGAGCCAATACTCAAGCGCTTCCCTCCGCTCAACATCATCCTCTTGGACAGAGAAGACCGCCTCAAAAGAGCGAATGATGTCATCGGCCTGCGGCTCGCGATAGATCGAGCGGATAAGAGCCGTCAGCTTTTCGAACAGACCGTCGATCTGCTCAGACATACGCTTAACCCAGACTGAATACAGTACCCCCGTGCGTCGATAGGCCGGCTAAATCGGTGATGGCGACGCGGTTTACCCCATCTGCCAGAGCAGCTAAGGCCGTCCTCACTTTGGGAACCATGCCGCCGAAGATCGTCCCATCCTCGATCATCGCATCGACCTCGCGCGGAGACAGAGTAGCAAGCAGCCGCTCCTCTTTGAGCACACCGGGCACGTTCGAGAGGAAGATCAACCGCTCGGCGGGCAGCGCGGCAGCGATCGCCCCGGCGACGTGGTCGGCATTGACGTTGAAATTGTTTCCGGCGCCGAAGCAAATCGGCGCGATGACGGGCACCTGCCGTTGGCCGAGCAGCAGGTGCAGCAGCGCGGTGTTTACCGCGTGAACGCGGCCAGTAAACCCCATGTCAACCTGAGGATGGGGCATTTTCTCGGCATGAATGAGGCCGCCATCGACGCCAGATAGACCGACCGCGGGAACCCCACCTTCCATCAAGACGCGCACTAAGCGTTTGTTGACCGTCCCACACAACACCATTTCCACGATCGAAAGCGAGGCAGCATCAGTGATGCGAATGCCATCGATGTAGCGAGGCTCAATCCCCATAGCGGTTTGCAAAGCCGAGATCTCTTTGCCCCCTCCATGGACGATGACGACCGGCGTCGTAAGCTGGCGAACGGCTTGGGCAAAAGCGCGC
>DAOTYT010000276.1:0-4359 GCA_034434615.1 Anaerolineae bacterium
AAGCCAGTCTTCACCCCATTCGCGGGCGAACGCTGGCACATGGCCGATTTTGAGGCGCACAATGCTGCGGGCCGGCGGGCTGAACTGCCACGCCATCTTGACCCGCTTCATGCCAGCTATGCCCTATTGGGCGTGCCGCGCCAAGCGCACCCAGAAACGATCAAACGCGCTTACCGGCGGCTGGCGCGCCGCTATCACCCCGATCTCAGCCCCGGGCCAGGCGCCACCGAGCTGATGCAGCAGATCAATGATGCCTACGCGCGGATTATGCGCCAATGGGGCGATCGTTTGTGAGGAGGGAAAAAATGCCTTTTGGATTTCAGTGGGAAAACCCAGAACGCACGGTCATTCGCTACAGCGCGCAGGGCCGGTGGGATTGGAATGAGTTTCATAAAAACATTCGCCGCTCTACCCTTTGGTTCGACGAAGTGAGCCACCCGGTCGATGCGATCATCGACCTGCGCGGGGGCGCGCGCATGCCGGCCGGCGCGGTCGCTCATCTGCGCAGCGTCGGCAAGCCGCACCATGCCAACAGCACCGGCCGCGTGCTCATCCTCGGCGTCGACCCGGAAATTCAAAAACATCTCGGCGCGGTCGATGGCGTTTACCGCGATGGAGCGCGCGAGATTTATTTTTGCGATACGGATGAGCAGGCGCAGGCGATCCTCGAACGCTGGCTGGCCGAGCGGACGACCAGCAAAAACCCGTAAGCCCAGCGCGCGCTGGCGCCAACGCGGCCTTAACAGCATCCCCCTTTTGGGGTATGATACCGCGGGTTTTCGCCCCGCAAATCTCCGGAGTCCATTGTTATGGCAAATACAGGTGCGCGTAAAGCGAGTATCATCCTCGGCGTAATCATGGCAGGCGCCCTGCTGGCCGGCTCAATTCTGCCGCTGTTTGGCAACAATGCGCCGCAGCAGCAGCTGATTACCCCGACGCCGGCGCTGGTGCCCACCTTCCCGCCGCCGGTGACCAACTTTGACGCGATCGATTTCAGCCGCAGCTTCTTGCATCCCAGCGGCCTGTTCACCATCGCCCAGCCGACCGGTTTTCAGCCGACCGAGCCTAACATCGGGCTGACGCTGGCACAGGTAAACATGGTGAATGAGGGTACGCTCAGCGTGATCGATGCTTATATCGAAGATGCTGGCGGCCCGATCAGCGCTGATGACCTGGATGCGCGTTTCGACCGGGCGACGCTGGCGGCGACTTGGGCGCGCTTTACCAACTGGAATGAACTGAGCCGCCGCCGCGATGGCGATGCGTTGTTGATCGATTTTGCAGTGACCTTGCAGCGCCAGACCTACGTCGCGCGCCAGCGCACATGGACCGATGGCCGCTGGATTTATGTCGTGCGCGTGCTGACGCCCGACAACGCCACCAACTATCTGGTGTTCGTGCTCAACAATGTGTCGGCCTCGCTGCGGCCTTTCCACGAGTTCGCCGGCACTCCGTTTAACTGGCAGGCGCATTATGACCCGGCGGCCAGCCACATCATCCGCTTTCCCGGCGACTGGACGGTCGCCGACAGCGCTCCCGGCCGTCCGACCAGCATCATTGGGACGGACGGCGAAGCGCTGCGCCTAGAATACGAACCCGGCGTCGCGGTGAGCGACGAAACGGCGGCCAGCGCGTGGGCACAGGCGCAGCGCGCCGGCGTCCAGGTCACCAGCGTGCGGCCGATCGCGCAGGGCGATCAGCAGGGTTTTTCGGTCGCTTATACGCTGACCACGGCTGATGGCGAGCCGCAGAGCGGGTTCGCTGTGCTGCTTAACGCGGACGATGGCCTGCACAGCGCCAACTTGCGCTTCCCGGACGAAGGCATCGACCTGAATACCATCGATGTCGAGGCGCTGCTCGACGTGATCGCGCTCGAAGCGCAGCCGCCAGCTGCGCCTGAGGCGACCGCCGAAGCGACTCCTGAAACAGAAGCCGCCAATGAAGATGAGGAACCAGCGCCGTTCGACCCGAATCTCGCTTACTACAACCAACTCGCGCTGATGATGAGCACGTTCCGCGTGCTGCCGCCGCTCAACCTAGCCGGCGTCGAGCTGCCGCAGGCGGCGCCGTTCGCGCTGCCGACGGCTCAGCCAGGCGAAGCGACGGCCGAAGCGGAAGCCACCCCTGAAGCGCCGGCGCTGGAGCCAGAAGTAGAGGCGACCGCTGAGGCGACCGAGCCAGCGTCCTGACCGCGATCTGACTCATTAAACTAAGAACTGGTTTGCATAATGGCTAATTTCACCCTTGTGCAAACCAGTTCTCCTTATGCAAAATTCAATGTATTGACAGCCCAATGCT
Source organism: Anaerolineae bacterium (assembly GCA_034434615.1). Taxonomy (GTDB): domain Bacteria; phylum Chloroflexota; class Anaerolineae; order Aggregatilineales; family Phototrophicaceae; genus Flexifilum. The sequence goes on from DAOTYT010000276.1 coordinate 2,299, forward strand.
GCTTTCTATAATGAGGTTTATTTAAGTAATTATATAATTACATTTTTCGGCCGACGCGCGGCCTCACCTTTGCAGCGCCCGTCCGATTATTTCGGAAATCGCCATGAAATCATCAAATTCAGTGCACCCTGGCCTGCTCGGCGTGAATGCAGACAGCGTGATCGATAAAAACAGCCCGATCCCGCTGCATTACCAGCTCGAGCAGTTCTTGCGTAAGGGAATTGAGAGCGGCCGCTTTCAGCCCAATCAAACCCTGCCTACCGAATATGAACTTCAGCAGTATTTTGATTTAAGCCGCACGCCCATACGGCAGGCCATCAGCAAACTCGTCGCCGATGGGCTAGTACAGCGCCGGCGCTCGCAGGGCACGATCGTGGTGCCCCAGCGCTTCGATGAAGCGCTGCGGACGCTCACCAGCTTCACAGAAGAAGTGCAAAGCAAAGGACAGGTGCCGCGCACTCGTCTGCTGGAATTCAGCATGCAGCCTGCCGAGCAGGATGACTACCATAACTTAGCCCTGAAACCGGGCGATATGATCTTCGCCATCCGCCGGCTCCGGTTCATCAACGATCAACCCGTCGGCCTGATCCAGTCGCGCCTGCCGGCTCCGCTCATGCCCGATCTGCGGCGCGAGGTCTTTCAAGAAGAGGGGCCGTACCAGTCGATGTATTATGTGCTCGAGAACGTCTGCGGGCTGCGGCCGGTGCGGGCGCGGGAAGTGTTGGCCGGCGTCAACCTGAGCGCCGAGGAAGCAGACCTGCTCGACCTGCCGCACGGCACCGCCGTTTTGCAGCGCAGCCGCATCTCCTTCGATGCTGAAGACCGGCCGATTGCGCTGGAACGCGGCCTCTACCATGTTCGTTATCAAATTGAGCTGACCGGCCGCGAAGGTCTGCGCTTTGAGGGCCACCAGTAGCCCCGCCGCGTCCGAACCTGGGGTATGAGCCCGTTCACGTGGCGGCTAGGCCAAGCCGCCACGGGTGCGTATAGACCCGCAGCGACCCGCCGCGCGCATAGCCGATCACGCAGATGGCCCATGCTTCGGCCAACCGCAGCGTGATGCTGGTCGGCGAGGTGCGGCTGGCCACGACCGGCGTGCCCATGCGCCGCGCTTTGGCCAGCATCTCCGAGCTGATGCGGCCGCTGGTGAGCAGCAGCCGATCCGGGGTCGCTATGCCTTGCAAGAGTGCTTTGCCCGCCACCTTATCAACTGCGTTATGACGGCCGACATCTTCGGCGCTCACCAATAGCGTCGCCTCATCGGCCAGCGCGGCGATGTGCACGCCGCGCACCTGCTGGTAAAGGCGGGCCGCGCCGCGCAGATCGGCCATGCGCGCGAACACAACCTCCGGCGTGGTGGCGAACGCGCTGTCCAGCGGCGGGTAGCTCTCAGTGAGCTGCGCCAGCGTTACCCCACCACCGCAGCCCGAGGTCAAAATCATGCGGCGTGGCGGGGTGAACTCGCGCGCATGCAGGAAGACATCGACGACCGTACGCGCGGCATTCGCTTGCAGCATGGCGATCTCGTCCCGCGTCGCGATCACGCCCTCGTTGAACAAGAAGCCAGCGGCCAGCGCTTCCTGTTCCAGCGGGCTGCACATGACGGTCGCCAGGTCTTGTCCGTTGACATAGAGACTGACGAGCAGCTCATCGATCACGCCGCTGTCCATCAGCTCGGCGCGGCGGCTGGCCCCATCGCTGACCATCAGGCAGGTGTAGGGCAGCGCGCCGAGCGGCAGGGCGGCGGCTGGGGGCGTCTCAGGCGCCGCATCGCGCGCTTCGAACGCTTCAAATTCGGTCATGATCAGCCCTCGTCTTCCGCTCTGCGCCTGCGTTTGGCGCGCGTGCTGCGGCGGATCTCCTCATGCGTCCAGCCCTGCTCCAGCCCGTACTCAACTTTGGGTTTCAGCGCGCCGGTCGGGCAGACGCCGATGCACTGGCCGCAGAACACGCACGGCGACTCGGCCATCGGAATGTCGAAGGCAGTTGTGACATGTGTGTGATAGCCGCGCTCGCCCAGCGTGAGGGCAAACGTATACTGGGCATCCTCAGCGCAAACCT
>DAOTYT010000277.1:0-3962 GCA_034434615.1 Anaerolineae bacterium
ACTCGAACCCACGACATTTTGCTTGGGAAGCAAACGCTCTACCAACTGAGCTACACCCGCATATCTGAGATTATAGAATTGCCCGCAGCATGTGTCAAGGTGAGCGCCAGAGCGTCCGCTGTGGGCGCAGGCAGACAAGACGATCGTGAGGAACGTTTCAAGGGCTTGTGTGCTATAATCGCGCCTATTAACCATCGAGGGTTTCGCGTGAAACATTGGCGAGTCGGCTTGCTTGGGCTGGTCGTCAGTCTGGCGGCTGTCTATTTTGTTGTGCGACAGATGGATATCAGCCAGCTCGGCATTGCCCTACAAGATGCGCGCTATATCTATGTGCTCCCCAGCGCCTTGTTCGTCGTGTTAGGGTTGGTCGCACGGGCATTTCGCTGGCGCGTCCTGTTGAGCGATGGGCTGCCGCCAAGGCGCGCTTTTAACATCCTTAACGTCTCTTATTTAGTCAACGGCATCCTGCCGCTGCGCATCGGTGAACTGGCACGGATGTATCTGGCGTCGCAGGGGCAGCCGTCCGTCCCGGTTTTTAAATCGGCCAGCACGATCATCGTTGAGCGTCTGCTCGACGTGCTGGCGGTGCTCGTGATCGCAGCTCTGGCGCTGACTGGGGGCCCGCTGCCGCCCGAGGTGCGCTCTGCGGCATCATTCTTCGCGCCGCTGGCCGTGGCCGGGTTTCTGATTCTGGTCTTTCTCGCCAGGCAGCGCGCTTTAGCGCTGCGTCTGCTGCGGGCCGCGCAGGCGCGCATATCCTTGTTAAGGCGTTTCGAGCTGGAAACGTGGTTGAACAGCTTCCTCGATGGTCTTTCCCCGCTGACGAAACCAAGTGCGCTGCGCAATGCCATCGCCTGGACGGCGATCAGTTGGACGTTTTCGCTCGCCTCTGGCTACGTGCTGATGTTCGCTTTTTTTGATCAAGCAAGCTGGGCAGCTACCAGCCTGTTCACAGCAGCAGCTTCATTTGCTGTTGCTGTGCCCGCTGTGCCTGGCAACCTCGGCACCTATGAACTTTCAATTTTGCTCGCGCTGGGGGCGATGGGCTATGGCGAACCAGCCAGCACAGCCACGGCCTTCGCGCTGGTCGTGCATGGCGTCAATTTGGGGATCAACGCGATCCTCGGTGTATATGGATTCGTTCAGGAGGGCATCACCCTCGAGCAGCTATCGCAGGGTGTGCGCGGCGTCCAGCAGAACACGTAGGACAGATACATGGTTGAACAGCTCCCCAAGCGCAAGCTGAAGATCCTCATTTGCCTGCTGTACTATTTTCCGCACCGAACCGGCTTGACGATCCACGTTCAGCGCGTGGCCGAGGAACTGGTGCGCCGCGGCCATCAGGTGACAGTGCTGACAGCGCGCTATCGCAGCGACCTTCCACGCGATGATGTGACGATGCATGAAGGGGTGCGCATCGTTCGCTTGTGGGCGCCGATCCGCCTGAGCCGGGGCATGCTCATGCCCGCCTACCCATGGGCCGCCTATAAGCTTATGCGGGAGCATGACGTTGTCAGCGTTCACACCCCGATGTTGGAGACGGCGCTGCTGGCGCTGCTCTCACGGCTGACGGGACGCAAAATCGTCATCACGCATCACGGCGATCTGATTTTGCCCAACGGACTCATGAACCGGTTTATTCAAACGACTATGTTTGAAATGTTCAAGATCTTAGGGCGCACTGCGCCGCGCTTAATCGCGTACAGCGCCGACTATGCGGAGCACTCTTATTACTTCAAGCCATTCCTGGACAAAGTTGCCGTCAACTACCCGCCGATCCAGATGCCGCTGCCTAACCCGCAGCGCGTAGAGGAGCTGCGCGCCGAGTGGTCTCGTGATGGCGGGCCGGTGATTGGCTTTGCGGGTCGTTTTGTTGAGGAGAAGCGGCCTGATCTGCTCATTCGGGCGCTTGAAGTGATCAACGCGCGCTACCCGACTGCGCGCGTGGTTTTCGCCGGTGAATACGATATCAAGTATGAAAATACCTGGGAGCGCCAGCAGGCGCTTGTGCAGCAGTACCGCGATCAGCTCATCTTCCTCGGCCTGATGGAAGATCCACAGGATCTCGCTGACTTTTACGCCGCCTGTGATGTGCTGGCCTTAACCAGCGACTCGGAATGTTTCGCGCTGGTGCAGGTCGAGGCCATGCTATGCGGCACGCCGGTGGTAATGACCGATACGCCTGGCGGGCGGGTGCCCGTTCAGGTCACTGGCATGGGCAAGCTGGCGCGCCGGGGCGACTGGCGTTCGATTGGCGAGGCGCTGGTTGAAGTTCTCGATCATCCTGAGCGCTTCCGCAAGACGCGAGAATTTATCGAGCAAGTGTTCTCGTTTAAGGAAACGGTTGACCAGTATGAGCAGCACTTCTACGCCCACGCCATCAACGCGCCCTGAACACACCATCGACCCAGCCTTAATCGCCTACATGACGCGCAATGAGGCCGACATGGCCTTCAAAAAGCGCGTGCAAACGATCTTCGAGTGGGTCGCGCCAACTGACGACAAGCTCATCCTCGATATCCCCTGCGGGCGCGGGTTTTATTTGAACATGTTCCGTTATGTCAGCGGCTGTCGGCTGGTGGGTGCCGAACTGGACTGGGACATCATTCGCAAGGCCAAACGCAACATTGTCCACCTGCCCGATATCGCGCTGCACAACGTCAACATTTACGCCATGCCTTATCCTTCGAATACTTTTGATGCGGTCATCTTGTCGGAGATCCTGGAGCATGTCGAGCGCGATGTCGACGCGCTCAAAGAGGTGCTGCGCGTGCTCAAACCGGGCGGCGTGGTTGCCATCACCGTGCCGAACGCCGACTACCCGTTTTTGTGGGATCCAATCAACAAAACCTTGGAGATGCTGTTCAAAACGCATATCAGCAAAGGGCCGCTGGCCGGCATTTGGGCCAACCATGTGCGGTTGTACTGGCGCGACGATCTGCGCGCCGCTGTCGAAGCGGCGGGTTTTATCGTTGAAGAGGAGCGATCGTTTACGCACTACAGCTTCCCCTTCATTCATAATTTGGTTTATGGTTTGGGCAAACCGCTGCTCGAGTCAGGACTCATGCCGCGGGCGCTGGCTAACGCTGCTGATCGCACAACCTTCGATAAAAATGATGGCAGCCTGCTCAATCCAATCAATCTCGGCCTGCGCGTCCTCAATTATTTCGATCGTCACAATGCGCTGAACGAGCCGCCTGACCGAGCGACCGTCAATCTGGCGATCAAGGGGCGCAAGCCGGAGGTATGATGAATTTTGACCCAGAACGGGAGATGCCGGGCAATCCGCCGTCCATAGAGGACGAGCCCCTTCTCTCAGCAGCACCCAGCCTGGACGCAGCCGCGTCGTCCGAGACCGCCCCAATACCATCGGGGACAGAAGCCTCCTCGCAGCCGGCATCATCTTCCGGCGAACCTACTGCCGCGCGGCCGTTTGAAGAGTACACGCTCGCTGAAGCGCTCTCCACCTTTTTGCGCGCTCCTGTTGGCACGTTCAAGGCGATCGCGGCGATAGCACGTGAGGCGCCAGCGGTGCCAGCGCCCTCGAGCGTTGCGCTGGCTGCGCCGCCGGGGCCGGCGCGGATGCCGCGCACTGCGCCGCCTGCGCCGCGCGATGAGATCCTCGATGTGCCGCCGGTGGCATGGCGCGAGGCCGCCCAGCTCGTCCTGCGCGTGGGTGCCTTCATCCTCGCGTGGTGGGGCAGCTTCGTGATGGTGAACGCGCCCGTTCGCTCGGAAGCCGTGGGGCTGGCGGGCGGTCTGCCGTGGTTATTCCTCGGTTTCATGGTGTGGGGTGCTGCCGAATTCGTGCCAGTACTGGGCGCGCGCGGAATTTCTCGTTCTCCCAGCCAAGCTGCGCGTGCTGCGGGTCTCCAAGCCGCGGCGCAAACTCATTTCGACTATCCAGCGCTGTTGGCGCGGGCAGGGCTGTTCGCTGCGACGTGCGTCTTGGCTGGGGTTGC
>DAOTYT010000278.1:0-13430 GCA_034434615.1 Anaerolineae bacterium
GGGCGCGAGAGTTTTCAGCCGACTACCCGCGGCTGCGCCAGTTCCTTAAGCAGCGCGAAGAGATGGATTTGTGGGAGCTGGAACAACAAACCTTGGAAATGCTGCGCAGCGCCAGAGAAGCCTTCAACGACGGCTAATCAGCGGCTTCAGCAGCAGCTCGCTCGTGCTGTTGGTTTGGATAAAACGTTAGGACGCGAAACAGCTCGGCATAGGCCACGTTTGCCTGCTGGCCGGCTGCTGCATCCCAGCTGCGCACCATGTCGATCGTGGACTCGTTGAGCTGAGAGCGATGTGCAAGCAGGGCTTGATATTTCTGCTCAACGAACTCAGTGATATCGACGGCGGTGTTGGCTTTCTCGGTCAGCATGAGGTAGACCTCATTGACGTGATGTGGTTCCAGCCCCTCGGCCAGCAGTTCGGGAAAGATCGGCCGCGATTCGGCGCTGGGAAAGATGGCATAGAGCGCCGCTTCGGCCGAGGCCCGATGATCGGGATGGTTGATATAGCTGAACCCATCATTTTGCACCAGCACCGTCGTCGGGTCCATGATGACCACGCGGTCGGGGCGCAGCCTGCGGATCAGGCGGGTTAGCTCGCGGCGCAGCGCGATCGTCGGCTCCAGTGTGCCATCGCTGTAGCCGAGAAAATGGACATCATGCACCCCAACGAGCCGCGCAGCTTCGATCTGCTCCTCTTGCCGCCGCGCAGCCAACGTCTCGTAGTCGACCTCTATATCGTTGCTGCCTGCCGCGCCATTGGTGACGACGCAGTAGGAAACAGTGGCGCCAGCCGCCGACCAGACAGCCGCCGAACCGCCAGCGCCGAATTCGATATCATCGGGATGCGCCGCAATGATCAGGATGCGAAACGGGGGGGTCAATGGAGACTCAAGCCGCATTGTTTTCCTCAACTCGTTGGCGATGACCACGCGCAAGTGTGCGCCCCTGCATCAGTCCGCTTCGGGATAGAGCAGAAGCGCGCTTCTAGGATAGCACTACCGAAGTCGACGAATTATGCCTCATCTTCGACCACGATCTGTTCCTGCTTAACGTAGAGACGGGCGCCGTCGCGCACATCATGATGAACATGAGTACCCGGCCCTATCTGCGCCCGCTCTCCGATCTTGACGCCCGGCATCGTCATCACATCGACGGATAAGAACGCATCTTGGCCAATGATCGCGCCGAGCTTATCGCGACCGCTGGCGATCTTCTGCCCCTTGATCGTGCTGCTGACGATGCCACGGTCAATGCGCAGGTTGGCTGTCGTGCAGCCCGCCGAGAAATTGACGCCGGGCATGAAGACCGAGTCCAGCACTCGGCAGGCGTGCATCGAGCAGCCATCGGCCACGTAGCTGCGCGCCACTTCGCTGGTGAAGCCCACTTCGCAGCGATCGAGCACCATTGACGCGCGCACCAGCGCATTATTGCCCACGATCGTGCCCGCCCCGATATGAGCTGGGCCGACGACCGCAGCGCCAGGAAAAAGCTTCGCGCCCTCGCCGATGTAGACATCGCCAATGAGCGACGCTGTCGGCGCGATGAAGGCGGACTCAGCCACGTGCTGGCCCTTCAAACCGCTCAAGATATGGTTCATGACATCGAGCACGTGCCACGGATATTTGATCGCGTGCCAGGGGCCGCGGTAGGGCACGACGCGGTACACTTGCGCTTTCATCAGCCGATCCATCGCTCGTTCGTAGTGATCGTCGCCAGGCGCTGCACTGGCATATTCAGCGCGGATCGCATCGAGCAGACGCCCGAAGTCGCTGTGCAGATGCGCGACGATGTTGACCAGCTTGCTCGGCCGGTTCTCCGGGCCGGGCTTCTCGACCATCCCATTGACGCGCCCCTCATCATCGACGATCAGGTAGCCGCCGGGGAAATACTCCTCCAGCTCGCAGCCAGCCAGATAAGTCGCGCTTGCATCGGCCGCGAAGGCGCGCACGATTGCGAGGTGCAGCGCATCGTCCACAAGGTCGTGAACCTGGGTTACGTAGACGGGACGATCAGTGCCCGACATGACCTCGGCAGCGGCCAACAGGGCATCGCCCATGCCGCGCGGCGTTGGCTGGATGGCGATCTGCACTGCTGCATCGCTCAGGCGGCCAGCCTGCTCTGCGATCGCACCGGCATTGTCCGGGTTGGCGACGATAACGATTTCGCGAAACCCCAGCGCGCTAAAGCGCCGCAGCTGGCTAACGAGCAGCGACTCGGCTCCAAAACGAAGCAGCAGTTTCTCGCGCACGGGCCACATACGCGATGAAGCCCCGCCAGCGAGGATGATCAAAGCCGGATAAGCCGCCATAAAGACCCCATTCGTTTTTCGCTGCAGTTCGCAGTTGAACGTAATTCTAGCGCAATATCTCACGCAAGTGTCAGGGAGTCATCCAATAAAATGGCATGTAGATCCTGGACCGCCAGAATTACAAAGCGAGCACACTAACTCACTGGGTGCGCCAGGTTAGGTTTTTAGAGATGAGAAGAACTATGTCTTCCAAACAGATTGCAGCCATAATGCCATCGTCTTCAATTTCCTTACGGGCTCTCGCTTGGTGGGGGTTATCCGTCTGCGCGATTCTACTCCCCCTAGTAATAGGTCTAGGCCTCATCAGATTCAACTTGAACGCATCACTTAGCTCATTTACGCCTTTTGACAGTGATGAAGTCGTTTATTGGCATCAAATTGCCACCTTTCGCATGGTAGGTTTTAACGGTGGCCAATACAGCGTTGATGAGTTAACTGCTCCGGCCGCTTTCTCTCATTTTCATACACACGGCTTTTTTCATCCCACTTTATTTGGTTTGATAGCACGTGTCACGGGCTGGACGTACACAACGCCGATTATTCTTCACATTTCACTACTTATGATAGCTATAGGCGTATTTATCGCAGTAACGAAGCCAAGCATTCAGAAGCTTGCATGGCTAATTTTCTTATTAGCAACCTTTTGGCAGCTGTGGATGTACATCCCTAGTGTTATGCAAGAGAACGTCCATCAGGCTGGTAGTTTGCTCATGGCTTGCTGCTTTTATGTTCGCCTCTCTAAACGTGAACGCACCCCGGTTATTGTCGATGTTATATTTATTTTATTAGTAACCTTACTGGCGTTGTTGCGGCTGACATGGGCTTTTTTAGCGATTCCTTATTTTCTGCTTCTAACGCGCCAGAGATGGGCTGCACTGTTAAGCGCGGGGCTGTTGATCCTATTTGCTGTCATAGTATTCTTTTACACTGGAGCACCCTACCCACGCAATTTTCCCTCGACTTTTCTCGCTCTGATAGCGGCGAACCTGCCCTTTACGGATTTAGCATATATAGCTGCGATATATTTTTTCGAAAACTTGGCCAATCTCGTTTTGGGAAATCCCTTAATGGTGCTCGCTCGTGGTCAAATCATACTTTTGATTACATGGCTGTCGATTAGCGGCCTGCCACCTGCACATTTGCCCCCTTTGTTTCGGAAGGCACAGGTTTCAATGCCGCTTACCGAACGTAGGCTTCACATTTTTAATCTTGTGATGATTTTCTATCTACACCTGCAAGTTTACACAATTAAGGCGTGGGCTGATTATCGCGTAATGGCACCGCACTTACTATTCACTTTACTTTTGATGATTGCCTTTAAACGATACCGAATGCTGGTTGTCATAATTGCGCTTAACCTCGCTGCTGCCGGAGCATTCTGGACGGAATTTAACCAAATGAATGCCATCAAGTTCCACGCAGATTTGGAGAGACGCGAAGCGTTCAGTCGTGCATTTAACGAAACACTTATCTATGATGCACAGGCTCCATCGGCATGGTGTAATACAGTTTACGTCAAAGAATTTTATCCAGAATTAGTGGAGCTTCCGGCAGGCATCGGGTTTAGCGCCAGCCCTCATCGGCCTATGCAGGCGCCTTTTCGCTCTCGTTATGTGCTGATCCCTGATGGAGATCCAGACGCGTTCGTCCCGCCACCGACATTCGACCCTTCATCACTTGTGCCTTTGGCCGAGACGCCTGTCGGTACACTGTACCTCAACAATGACGCAGCATGTTAGGCCAATGATGGCCTTACTTGGTACTATAGAATGCAAGGGGCTAGGGCTAACCTGAATTTAAATTCGATGTGTACTAATGCACCAATAATCATAATTCGCCAAAGTTGAGTGCAAGGTGTAATGATGGCAGAGTATACCAATGGACATAACAACGGCGCGGAGACCGGCTCTGTAGCGGTCAAGCGCGGGCTGGCTCAGATGCTCAAAGGCGGCGTGATCATGGACGTGGTTACGCCAGAGCAGGCTAAGATCGCGGAGGACGCGGGCGCAGTGGCCGTGATGGCGCTCGAGCGTATCCCGGCCGATATCCGCGCCCATGGCGGCGTCGCGCGCATGAGCGACCCAGACCTGATCCAGAGCATCATGGAAGCTGTCACTATCCCTGTGATGGCGAAGGTTCGCATTGGCCATTTCGTGGAGGCGCAGATCCTCGAAGCGTTAGGCATCGACTACATCGACGAGAGCGAAGTCCTCACGCCGGCCGATGAGGAGCACCACATCAACAAGCATCGCTTCAAGGTGCCGTTTGTGTGCGGCTGCCGTAACCTGGGCGAGGCGCTGCGGCGCATCGCTGAAGGAGCAGCCATGATTCGCACCAAAGGCGAGGCTGGCACGGGCGATGTGGTTGAAGCCGTGCGCCATGCGCGCGCAGTCAACAGCGAGATTCGCCGGCTCACTTCCATGGATGAGGATGAGCTGTTCGCCTATGCCAAGAACATCCAGGCCCCTTATGAGCTGGTTGTTGAAACGGCCCAGCTCGGCCGGCTGCCTGTCGTCAATTTTGCCGCGGGCGGCGTCGCCACCCCGGCCGATGCGGCGCTGATGATGCAGCTGGGGGTCGATGGCGTCTTTGTCGGCTCTGGCATCTTCAAGAGTGGAGACCCAGCGAAACGCGCCAAGGCGATCGTCGAAGCGGTGACTCATTTCCGCGACCCGGAGGTGCTGCTTGAAGTCAGCCGCAGCCTCGGCGAGGCGATGGTCGGCATCAACGTCACCCCAGACCAAGTCGTTCTTGGCAAGCGTGGGTGGTAAATCCCGCCAGAAGCGCCGTCTCTGTCTACCGTCCGCTTTCACGACGCCGATGATGTCGCCGCTGCGGATCGAGAGGCGGCGCTTCCCCACGATGCGATGAGGCGTCAGGCTGCTTCTGCGCATTCCTGACGCCGGATTTTTCCAGCGCCAGCGCTGCGTTGGTCATATCTGTCAACCGACAATTAACAGATGGTGAAAAACCACGCCAGCCGTTGAAAATCAGAGACAGCGACGACTATAATTGAGAATGAATATCATTTCAAAGAGGAGCTTGAAAGTCTGCGATGAAAACACGATTTCTCATCTTCTTAATTCTCATCGGCCTGCTGCTGATGCCGGGCACGGTGTTCGGTCACAGCGGCCATGACGACATCTACATCATTGGCGCATGGGCGCGCTCGACGGCTGCCGCCGATGCGGAACGCCATGCTCAGGGATCCGGAGCGGAGCACGGCGAGGTGAGCGCCGTTTACATGCAGATCGAGAACCCGGGCAGCCATCCGATCCAGTTGATCGACGCGCGGACGGATGTCGCCGTCGTTGAACTGCACGAAACGACCATGGATGGAGACCTGATGCGCATGAACCGCATCGAAGGGATCACGATCGGCACGGGCGAGACGGTCGCATTAGAGCCGGGCGGTCTCCACATCATGCTGTTGGACTTACAGCGGCCGCTGGTCGAAGGTGAAGCGATCGCGCTCACGCTCGTTTTCGAGATGCTGGAGGATGACGGCTCATCGATGGGCGAAACGGTCGAGGTGCTGATCGGCGTGCCAATCCTCGCTGGGCCTACCGAGATCATCGACGATCTGGTCATCACGGCGGCCTGGGCGAGGCCAACTGCGAGCGCCGCGATGGAAGAACATGACATGCACGACCATGATCACGGTGACCATGGCCACAGCCACGGCGCGGAGATGAGCGGCATGGTGAGCGCTGCCTATATGAACATCCTCAACCGTGGGCAAGATGATGACCGGCTTATCAGCGCGAGCACCAGCGTGGCAGTGGTTGAGATCCACGAAACGACGATGGATGGTGACCTGATGCGCATGCGCGAAATTCCGGGCATTGATCTGGCAGCCGGCGAGATCGTCCGGCTTCAGCCGGGCGGGCTCCACCTGATGCTGCTCGACGCGGCGCCGCTGGTTGAAGGCGAAGCGATCGCACTGACGCTTGAGTTCGAATCCGGCCGGACACTGACGATCGGCGTGCCGCTGGTCGACCGCGTGATGGAGATGGATCACGAGCACGGCCACGGCGATCACCATCATTAATCCACTATCCATTTGGGAAAAAGCGCGGAGCCTCATTTTCCTTGACGGCTCCGCGCTTTTTCGTCCACCAAGCACTAAGGCGCAGCGGGGATGACCAAAAGCTGCCCGACAAAGATGAGCGACGGATTAGCGATGTTGTTGGCCATCACCAGCGCTTGCACCGTCGTCCCGTAGCGCGCTGCGATCCGCGCTAGAGTATCGCCGGGCACCACGCGATAGGTTTGCGGCGGGGAAATTTCGACAGCGGGCGGCAGATCAGGCGGGAACTCCAGCAAAGCTGAATCGCCCGTCGGCACTTCAACGGTAAGCGCCTCTGCCCCATTTGCGACATTGGTGAACACCACTTCGGTTGAAACTGGCGGGCTGAGATCATCAGCTTCGCCAAACAACGTCACATAGCTGTGACGATACCCGTCGCTGGACATGCCGAGGCCGATATCGGTGAAATCGCGATGGAAGATGTTCACCGCATGGCTTGGGCTCCAGCGCCAGAAGTCGAAGACCATATCGGGGGTCGCGTCGATGCTCATATAATAATTCTCGCCGCAGCACCAATGCGAGGTGACAAATCCGTAAGCCCGCGCGCGCGTGCTGGGGCGGCTGCCATCGGCGCGCACGTGGCTGCGGCGCCCGGTGCGCACAAGGTACTCCGCCTGATCTTGAGCGGCTGCGGTCAGCTCTGAACTGAGGCGGTAGGGCGGCAAGCCGCGACGCGCCCGCAGGGCGTTATGGCGGTTAAACAAATCTTCCAAGATGGCCCAATCGGGCGGAATGAGCACAGTGTTCTCTTCCCCTTGTGCGCGCAGCTCGGCTGCCGCCCCCGCGAGCACGACCAGCGCTCCAAGCAGCGCGATCAAGGCCAACGCCAGACGCATCATCCCCCCCTTATCTACGACTGTATTTCACATTACAGAATTCCTACGTTTTGCATTGTACGCAGGATCCAGAAGTTTCCAAGTTAAGGATGATAAGGCATTGTTCCCATGAGATGGGTCACGAGGGTTCAAATGGTGGCCGGCGATCAAACGGCGGACAGAAGTCAGGGGGTGCATGCGGTAAAAAACGCGAAAAGGCCTATAATAAAGGATGAACTATCAACGCAGCAAAGACGCATTCCCAAGCGAGTGAGCCGATGACGATACGGCAGCCGCGCACGCCGGCGCGCGCCAGTGCCGCGCCGAAAAACATAAGGCGGACGCCCCAACTTCATCCGCCGCCGCATCCACTTCCCCCCGCCCCACCGGCAAACTGGCCGCCTGCGCAGTATCGGCCCCGGCAGCGCAGAGGGAAAGGCGTCCTGCCGGTGCTGGCTCTGCTGGCCGTTCCAGCGGTCATGACTGCGATCGTGATCATGCTGGCCGCGCTGGGTGGGCTGATGCTGTTCGCCGGCAGCCGGGCGCTTCCCGCAGTCTATGCCGGCGGAGTACCGGTCGCCGGTTTGTCGCAGCCGGAAGCCGCAGCCGCGATCGCCAGAGCATGGGGCGAGCAGGGTATCGCGCTGCGCGATGGAGAGCGAGTCTTTCCGATTGACCCGGCGCTGCTCGGCATCGCGCTTGATGCCGAGGCAACCGCTGCCGATGCCATCCGCTACGGCCGATCACAGGGCAGTTTCCTGCGCGCGCTGATCGGTCGAGTCGATGTCGCGCCGACGCTGCGGGTTAATCCTGCCGTCGCTGAACAAACCCTCCTCGAACTGGCTCCGCAAATCAACGTCGAGCCGGTCAATGCCGGCGTTTCATTCATTGATGGCACACTTCAACCGCGCGAGCCAGCGGCCGGCCGCGCGCTCGATGTCGCCAGCACGATCGCGCCGCTGGCGCAAGACCCCTCGGCTGCGCTCGCGGACGGCGAATTGGAACTTGTCATGCAGCCCGTTCAGCCCCGCCTCACCGACCCCGCGCCGATCCTGGCGGCGGCCAGCGCGCTGCTCGGCACGCCGCTGCAGCTGCGCGCCTATGACCCGATCGCGGATGAAACGCTGCTGTGGCCGCTGGCGCCAGAGGTTTGGCTGAGCTGGTTGAACGCCGAGCCCGATGACAGCCAACCGCTAGGCCTTGCGCTCAGCCTTGATCCGGCGCCGCTGCGCGGTTACTTAGCCCAGCGCCAAGATGAGGTCGGGGCCTTGCGGTACATCAATCTCGATCAGGCCGTTGAGGCGGTGCAGACGGCGCTCGCGCGAGGCGCAACCGACCCGCTCATTCGCCTCTATCAGCGAGAGCGGCAGCATGTGGTTCAACCGGGCGAAACGATCATCAGCATTGCCTACAATTACGGCATCCCCTATCCCTATATTCAACAGGCAAACGGCGGGATTGAAACCGTCAGCATCGGCCAAACGATCACACTACCCTCGCGCGATGTGATGCTGCCGCTGCCGATCGTGCCGGATAAGCGCATCGTCGTCAGCATGCGCGAGCAGCGGGTGCGCGTCTTCGAACGCGGCGCGCTGCTGTGGGATTGGCCCGCGAGTACCGGCATCGCCTCCAGCCCCACGTGGCCCGGCGTTTACCAGATCATCTCGCGCGAGCCGAACGCTTACGCCGGCAATTGGAATCTGTGGATGCCCAATTTCCTCGGCGTCTACCGGCCGATCCCCGGCGCCGATTTCACCAATGGCTTTCACGGTTTTCCAACGCGCGGCGGAAGCCAGCTCCTCTGGACGAACAGCCTCGGCACCCGTGTTACTTATGGCTGCATTCTCCTCAGCAATGACAACAGCCGCCTGCTTTACGACTGGGCGGAAGACGGCGTCGTCGTCGAGATTCAACCTTAGCTGCGCTGCGCGCCCCATGGTTCGTCTGTGCTGGCACTTGACCAGCGCATTCCACTCTGCAACGATTCGATGGGAAGCTCAACCGATATCACGAGGACTGCGACTTACCATGATCATCGGCGTTTTGGCGCTGCAGGGCGCCTTCATCGAACATGAACAACGACTGCGAGCGCTCGGCGTGGAAACTCGTCAGGTTCGCCTGCCAGAACATCTTCGCGACCTTGATGGCTTGATCATCCCCGGCGGAGAGAGCACGACGATCGGCAAGCTGGCGACATCCTACGGGCTGATCGAGCCGCTGCGCGCTTTTGCCGCGCAGAAACCGACATGGGGCACCTGCGCTGGCATGATCTTCCTCGCTCGCGATATTGGCATCGACCGTCAGCCAATCCTCGGCTTAATGGACATCACGGTCAACCGCAATGCTTTCGGCCGCCAGATCGACAGCTTTGAGACGGACTTGATCATCAAACCGCTGGGCGAACCGGCCTTTCATGCTGTTTTCATTCGCGCGCCGGTCGTGGTAAGAGCGGGGGCCGCTGTCGATGTGCTGGCAACGCTCGAGGATGGCCGAATCGTGGCCGTGCAGCAAGGCCATTTGCTGGCGACGGCCTTCCACCCAGAGCTAACGGCTGATGATCGTCTGCATCGTTACTTCCTATCGCTCTCGCCTCAACTGTCATAAAAATTACGAGCAGTTTGCCCGCAAATTTGTCGTTCACATTGACAGTTGACGTGCTACAATACGCGCGCTTTGCGCTACAATGACAACAAGGTTCTGGACTGCTACCTCAGGCGAGAAGACATGATGACTTTTGAACGCTTCTTGAACCGTGCTGATTTCGACAGCGATGACTTCGCAGTAGATGACGACTTCGAAGACTTGGAGGACGACGTCGAAGAAACCGATGACCTCATCGACGAACTTGATGATGATCTTCTCGATGACGAGGAAGAAGATGACTTCGACGACTTCGAGGACGAAGAAGATTACGACGATTTCGACGACGAAGAAGACGAAGAGGAGTTTGACTATGACGACGAGGACGATGAGGATCTTGAAGATTTCGACGATGATGACTACTAGCGATCGTTAGTCATCGTCTGCGAACACTACGCATCCGCACCGTCTTCGTTCGATATCGCCAGCCGCGCAGCTTACAAAGTGCGCGGCTCTCTTCCCTTAAGGCGATTCGTGGTCGTATCCGTTCGGGAATATTTTACCCGGGTTGAGAATGCCGTTCGGATCGAGCGCCGCCTTGATGCTGCGCATCACAGCGAGCGCTTCTCCGTGTTCGCGCTCCATGTAGCGCGCTTTACCGATGCCAACGCCGTGCTCGCCGGTAGCAGTGCCGCCCAGTTCCAGCGCCCGCATGACGATGAGCTCGTTCATTTGCATGGTGCGTTGGTACTCGGCTTGGTCGCGAAACGGAAATTCGACGTGGATATTGCCATCGCCGGCATGCCCGATCATGTAAGCGACGATGCCATGTTCGGCTTTCAACGCCTCAACATAGGCGATCAGCTCCGGGTAGGCGCTGATGGGCACTGCGACATCCATTATGAAAAACTGGCGATCAGGGTAAGAACGCACCATGATCTCGTAAGAGTGATGGCGCGCATGCCACAGGCGCTTCCGCTCAGCCGTGTCGGTCGTCGCGCGCACGTTGATCGCGCCCATTTCCGCGCAAATCTCGCGCACCATCTCCAGGCCCATTTCCAGCGCCGCCTCATGCGCAGCATGGAACTCCATAAACAAGGTGGGGTAATCGTCAAGGTCGACCCCGTCCGCTTCGCGCAGCATCGCGCAGTGCGTCGCATCCACGAACTCAAGCGCGGCCGGGTCAAGGCCGCTGCCGCGAATCGCCACAACGGTTTCAACCGCAGCGCTGACGCTGGGGAAAGCTGCCACCACCGCGCTCATCACGGGGGGGACAGGCATCAGCTTGAGCGTCGCTTCGGTGATGACGCCCAGCGTCCCTTCACTGCCAACGAATAGGTGCAAGAGGTCGTAGCCGGAAGCCTGTTTGACGGAGCGTGAACCCACCTCAATTAACCGGCCATCGGCCAAAGCCACCTGCATTTTGAGGACATTATCCTTGCTCGCTCCATATTTGACCGTGCGAATGCCGGCGGCATTGTTGGCCAACATCCCGCCGATGGTCGCATTAGCGCCGGGGTCAGGAGGAAAAAACAAACCGTATCGCGCCAGCTCGGCGTTCAGGTCTTTGTGACCAATTCCAGGCTGAACGGTCACCTGAAAATCGTCAGCGTGTATCGCGACGATCTTCGTCATTCGCTCAAACGACATCAAGATGCCGCTGCAAAGCGGGATCGCGTTGCCTTCCAAGCCGGTGCCAACCCCCCACGGCGTCACCGGAATGCGCTGCTCATTGGCGAGCCGCAGCACGCTGGCGACCATCTGGGCAGACAGCGGCCACACGACCACTTCAGCGGGATGGGCGGCATGATGCGAAGAGTCGCGCGCATGCAGATCGATATCGGCGCGCGCGGTGCTGACCTGCTCTGGCCCCAACATGCTGACAAGCTGCGCTACCAAGTCTGGCGTAACTGGGTTGAATGGTGAAGGCATCCGTGTGATCCTCGCTGCGTCTTGCGAACTGGTTCAGCCAAACAAACCGCGCCGCTTCTCCGCCACGCCATGGGTCAGCGTCGTCAGTCCACCACCCGGTGGATCGTAGACCGGACGCAGATCATCAAGCAGCGTCTTGAGGTCGCGATGACGAGTGCGGCGATAAACCATTTCTAAATAGCCGCCGTGTTTGCGGAGCTGCGCTTGCGCCCGCTCCACCGGAAGATTTTCATCCCAACGCCATTTGTCCGTCGTGTAGAAATAATAAATGGGATACAGCGCCCCAGTCACGACCGACACGCCGCGCGCATTGAATGACCATAAATCAAGACCGATGTGCTGACCAGCTTCTGCCATTAAAACGAGCGCGCTAACCGAGACAACCTGCCGGAAAAAACCGCCGCCATCGCCGCCTTCCACAGCGCGCGGCACAAACCCCTGCGGCCGCACTTCTTCTGTGATGAATTGGCGGTACATGGCCGCGCCACGCTCGAGGCGCGCTGCATCTTCAAAAACGATCCCAGCTATAAAATCGAGCGCCTCAAACCACACCGCCTCAACTAGCGTATCCTTCTGGTCGCTGGTTTCGAGGACAGCCAACTGCTCGCGCACAAAATCGGCCCAGCGCCGCTGTCGCGCTGGCTGAAAGTCGGGATGATCGCGCACCATTTCAAAGGCGTGCAGGTAGGTCATCAGCTTGGTTAGGGCATCAAAATAACCGCGCGATTCAAGCTGTGCGCACTCACTGCATTCGACGATCGCTTCGACAGCGCGCGACCCAGCTTCTGCGTCTTGCTCAAAGCGATAGAGCAGGCCGTACCATTGGGCGGCGGCCGCCCCTCGCGCCGGTTCGCGCTCGCGCAGCAGCATCCAAGCGCTCCGCAAGGGCTCTTCCTCACGGTCGCGCAGCGCATGCTGAATATGCTCAGGGGTGAAATATAATCCGAAGTGCTGCATGTGCCATCTTTTCGAGAACAGCGCTAGTATAACGCATTTTTGCCGATTGCTGTGCTAGGATACAGAGTGAAATCGCAGTCTCTGGCGTGGAAGGTGATGCTTGCCATGAATGATAGCAATTCAAAGCCAGCCCATCCCAACTCCGAACTGTCCAGCCAGTCCAAGCCGGCGGATATCGGCTCTTTGCGCTCTCCGGTGCGGCCCACTCCCCCATCAAACGCTGCGCCAGCGCCGCCCCCGCGCGAAGAGACGACACATGCTGCTCCGCCAGAAGACGACATGCCAACCAACCCAGACAGCGCATTGTACAACCTGCGCCAAAAGATGGAACAAATTGCCGATGAATTTGCCAGCGGCACCATCAATCGAGCGCAGTTCAATGCGCTCTACCGGCGTTACAGCGAGCAGCGCCTCATTATCGAGCGGCTGATGCGGCGCAACCCCGATACTGAGGCGTGGCGCCAAGTGATCGGGACGCGCGGCCACACCACGTTCCTGCGTTCTCATTTTGAAGCCCAGCCGCTCTACTACGCAACGTATATCCACGAGCAGACGGAACCGATTCATCGGGGCGGCAGCTCTCTAAGTGACGACACCTTCATTGTCAAAATCGTTCAAGCAGTCTGGCAGTTAGGCGAACGCCCTAAAGTTGGCGTCGGTCGCCGACCGCTGCCCGGCGGCGAATGGCTGATCCTCGCCGTTGGCGAGTACGCGATCACGGCCGTGATCTTCTCGCTGGAGCCTTCATT
>DAOTYT010000279.1:0-3653 GCA_034434615.1 Anaerolineae bacterium
CGGCGCTGGAGCTGCAGCGCTGGCCCATCGCCCGTGACGCGCTCTCGCGTTTGGCGATCCTCGATCCCGATGACCGGCGGACACAGTTTGAGCTTGGGCTGCTGCTGGCCTCACTGCGATCACACGAAGCGGCTGCGCATTTACAAGCAGCCGCGCTCGATGCAGCCTACAGACCGCTTAGCCATCAGCTCATCGCCGCCCTCGACGATGCCGACCCGGCCTCCGCGCTCGCAGTTGGCGCTGTGCTGGCCGAGCATTCGCTGTGGCAGTATGCCGAGCTGGCTTTCGTGCAAGCGGCAGCTTTAACCATGGCTCCGGAAGCCTTCGCTAGCGTAGGTTGGGCGCGCGCCCAGCAGGGAAAAAATGGCGCCGCTTGGCTCGAGCGCGCGCTGGCGCTCGAACCGGCCAACCCGCGCGTACGCGCCCTGCACGGGCTTTATCTGCGCCAAATGGGAAACTATGTGGCCAGCGCCGATGCGCTCGCGATGGCCGCTGCGCTCGATCCAAGCAACCCAACCTGGTATGCCGAACTTGGGGCGGCACACCAGCTTCTTGGAGACCTGCCAGCCGCGAGCTACTGGTTGGAGCGCGCAGCGGCTGTCTCTGGCCGCGATCCGCGTTTCGTCGCTCTGCTCGATGCGCTGACCGGAGCTGAGGATGCGCTTCTGCAAGCGCTCGGGTTGGGACTGCTGACCCTGCCTGCCCTCACAATACGCGATGAACCCGCTGAACCATCTCACCCCCTTCGCTGAAATCTCGCCGCAGCACCCGCTGCTGATGCTAGAGCGCAAGCTGAGCGAACGCGGCCGGCTGAGCCAGCGCCCTGGAGCGCCTATCAGGGTTCGCTTCGCCGCGGGCGTGTTGATGGGAGGCGTTTTATGGCTCGGCGCAATGATCGTCGCCAATGGGTTTGGCGGTTCGCGCTCCAATTTTGAACAGGCCATGCTCGCAGGGGGCGGCCTCAATATACTGATCGCAGTTTGTAGTGGCTTGTTGCTCGATATCGCAGCGGTCAATGCCGGTTTACACGGCCATGTGCGCGCTTTACTCGAAGGACGCCACGACCTGCTGCGCTTGACCGGACAGCCGCAGTCGGCTTTCGTGCGGGCGCATCACGCTGCCGCGCAGCTGCGGGTGTGGCCGGCCGTTCTGCTGCTTGTCGGCTTTCGCGCTGGTACGCTCGTCTGCTCGGGGGTGGCCGTCATCGTTTGGCTGGCAGCTGCAGGGATGCTCAGGGACGAGCTGTGGTCGCTCTTTTTCATCCTGGCAGCCCTGTTAATCTTGGGAATATTGGCCGCGCTGGCGCTGTTGGAGCCTTTCTGGCGCGTTCGAGCTGCGACGGCAGTTGGGATGTGGGTCTCAGCGGTGAGCATAGACGGGATCTCAGTGAACCTGCTTGCAATTACCGCATTATTTGCCTTCTGGATCATTCAGGGTGTTGTCGTCATCACCCTTCTGCTGGTCGGCACGTTCATGTTCATGCCGTTGGGATTCGTAGCTGGCATGCTGTGGCCGCTGCTTGGCATCAGCTTCAGCGCGTTGGGGATTTGGGGCTATTTCCTGTTGGCACAAGCATGGGCACTGCGCCGGGTGATGTACCGCTTGCACCGCATGTTCGCTTAACCCAGTGCGGCTGTTGGGGCGATAGGCTCATCGTTTACGCTCCAGGTGCGTCATGTTAAAATGGCGCAGATGGAAGAAACGGGGCCTCTGTTGTTGAGACGACTGCTCATCCTGATCGTTCCTGCGCTGCTGCTCATCGCTCTGGTCATCATTCAACGCGCTGCCGCCGGCCTGCACTATATCGTCCCGGCAGAGCCAGGGGCGCTGCTCTATGTGACGACCTTTGAGGGCTTTACAGACGAGTGGCAGCAGTACCGCGGCCGGCTGGAGGCCTCCATCGAGGAAGGGGCGCTGCGCCTTCGCATCGACGACCATGCCGCGCTGGCGTTCTCTTACGCCGCGCCGCATTTCGCCGATTTTGACCTGGTGGCAAGCGCGCGCGCCGTCGGCGGTCCGGTTGATAATGGCTTCGGCCTTGTGTTTCGTCTTCAGCATCACAACAATGCCGATCCCGCTGATGACGATTACTATGTCTTTCTAATCAGCAGCGATGGCTATTATCGCGTTTTGCGCGTGCTCGACGGGCGAGAACGGGTCATCAGCGACTGGATCGACTCGCCCGCGATTCGGCAGGGATTGGACGAAACGAACATCCTGCGCGTCGTTGCGCGCGGCGATACGTTCCAGTTTTTTGTCAACGATACGCTTTTACCGTTATGCCTGCCGAATGATCCGGAAGGCATCAGCACCTATGCACTTGATACCTGCATTCAGGGGACGATGGTTGATCTTTGGCAGGATGCCAGCATTGCGCATGGGCAAATCGGGGTCGCTGCCCACAGCACGGTGACGGGTGGGCCGGGGGTGATCGTCATGTTTGACTACCTTCTCGTTCACGGGCCGGCAGAGTCATAGGTGTGGGTGGGCAGCGGATGCGCATGCATTTACGTACACTGGGGTGTCGCCTCAATCAAAGCGAGATTGAAACGATGGCTCGCCAGTTTATCCGCGCTGGCCATGATGTTGTCGATGCGCCTGAAGCTGCCGACCGCATCATCGTTAATACGTGCGCAGTCACCCAAGATGCCGTGCGCGGCAGCCGCAAACTGGTGCGGACGCTAAACCGCGCTAACCCGAATGCAGAGGTGATCGTTACCGGCTGCTACGCGCAGATCGCTCCCGATGAGATCGCGGTGATCCCCGGCGTTTCAGCGGTTGTCGATAACCTCGGCAAGGATACGCTCGTTCGCGATCTAACTGGTGTTCACCCTGAAACTTTCGATGATGAACCGCTGGCGCGGCATCCGGCGGCGCTGTGGGGAGGGCGAACGCGCGCCTTCGTCAAGGTGCAAGATGGCTGTGATAATGCTTGTACCTTCTGCGTGACGACGATCGCGCGCGGCGCTGGCCGCAGCCGGGCAGTCGAGTCGGTGGTTCGCGAAGTGCAAATGCTTCATCAGTTGGGGTATCGCGAAGCTGTGCTGACGGGTGTTCATCTCGGCAGCTACGGACATGACCGCGGGGAGCAGGATGGCCTCAGCATCCTGGTTCGCGCGCTGTTAGCAGATACGGATATGCCGCGTTTGCGCTTATCATCCTTAGAGCCGTGGGACCTGACGCCCGATTTTTTCTCGCTGTGGGATGATGCGCGCCTGTGTCCTCATCTCCACCTGCCTCTGCAAAGTGGCTGTGATGCGACGCTGCGCCGGATGGCTCGGCGCACCACACAGACCAGTTTCAGGGCACTGGTTGATGCTGCGCGCGCCAGGATCCACGATCCATGCATCACCTCCGATATCATCGTGGGCTTTCCGGGCGAAACCGATGAAGAATTTGCCGAAAGTATGGCTTTTGTCGAGTCCATCGATTTTGCCGGGCTGCATGTCTTTCGCTATAGCAAGCGCCCCGGGACGGCGGCGGCGCGCCTGCGCGCCCATGTTTCTGAGGCAGTCAAAAAAACGCGCAGTGAACGGATGATCGCGCTGGGGGCGGCAGGGGAACAGCGTTACATGGAACGGCATCGCGGTGCGCGGCTGCCTGTGCTCTGGGAGCAGATCGCTGGCGTCAGCGAGGCTGGATTTCACAATGTT
>DAOTYT010000280.1:0-8038 GCA_034434615.1 Anaerolineae bacterium
CGCCGACTTCCTTCGGCAAGTATGATCCCAATCTGAAACGGAAACTTGAGGAAGCCGTGGGGCAGGTCGTCTATAATCCACTCTCACGGCCGCTGACGTCTCAAGAGCTTCAACCCCTGCTCGCGGGTTGTGATGGCTTCATCGCAGGGCTGGATATGATCGACCGCGCCGCCATTGAAAGCAGTGATCGTCTTAAAGTGATCGCGCGCTATGGTGTTGGCGTCGAGCGGGTTGATCTGGCAGCAGCGCGAGAGCGTGGGATCTGCGTCACCAATACGCCAGGGGCGAATACCACATCCGTCGCAGAGCTGACCGTCGCCCTTATTCTGGCGCTGGCGCGGCAGCTGCCCGCCGCGGTGCAGGCCACAAAGGCTGGAGAGTGGCCACGGCTTTTGGGCTGCACTCTGGAGGGTAAAACGGTTGGCCTTTTAGGATTTGGCAACATCGGGCAGGCAGTTGCCGCCAGGTTGAAGCCGTTTGAATGCCGTCTGATCGCCTATGACCCGCTTCCAAAGGCCGAAAGAGCAGCGCGGATCGGTGTTGAGCTAATGCCATTTGAAACAGTGGCGCAAGAGGCCGACTTTTTGTCGCTCCACCTTCCGAGCACTGCGGAAACGCAGCGGATGATCAATGCCGCCTTTCTGAAACGCATGAAGCGGGGAAGTTATCTGGTCAATACCGCACGCGGCGATCTCGTCGACGAAGAAGCGCTTTACGAGTCCATTCAGTCTGGGCATATCGCGGGGGCTGCGCTCGATTGTTTCTCGGTCGAGCCGCCGAATGTTGACCATCCTCTCTTTCAGCTTCCTCAGGTGATCATCACGCCGCATATGGGCGGGCACACTGATAGGGCGGCCAATGCGATGGGGTGGGCTGCATTGAACAACTGCCTAGCGGTTTTACGAGGCGAACAGCCTATCGATCCGGTGATTTAGCCCAGGGTGTGGTCGAAACTCACATAGGCGAGCTTGTGCTGTCGAGGACACGGCTTGCGGCGCACTTGTGATCGCCGGCAAAGTATGTTATCTCGTAAGCGCAGGAAAGACGCTTCGAAAAAGCGAGCCTGGACTCGCTGGATGGGTTGCCGATGAAAATCGAACGGGTTGATGTTTGGCTGGTTGAAGGCATCAAATACAACTGGACGCTGCTGCGCATCACCGCCGATAACGGGTTAACCGGGGTTGGTGAGGCGACGAACTGGCCGGGGAGTCCCTTGGTCTATCACGCGGTGCAGCATTTGGGCCGCCACATCATCGGCTTAGACCCGCGCAGGGTCGATTTCATCTGGACGAAGCTGTACCGCGATTTCAACTGGCTCGGCCCGACCGGCGTGATGATGTGCGCTATGTCTGGCATCGACATGGCGCTGCTGGACCTGAAGGCCAAGCTGCTGGGCGTGCCGCTTTACGAACTGCTGGGCGGCGCGTTCCGCACCGAGATCCTGCTTTATGCGAATTACTGGTTCACGCTTGGAGGGCATAACCCAGAGGATTATGCCCGTCAGGCGGCGCTGGTGGTCGATCAGGGGTTTACTGGGCTGAAATTCGACCCCTTTGCGCACACCAACTATTTCTACGGCGAGCACCTCAGCAGCAATCTGACCCTGACGCCAGATCAAGAGGACAATGCCGCAGCCGTTGTCGCCGCCGTGCGCGACGCCATCGGCCCTGATGTGCAGATGGCTATCGAGACCCATGCCATGCTGAGCATGCCAACGGCCATCCGGATGGCCAGGCGGCTGGAGCCCTATGGACTGATGTGGTATGAAGAGCCGGTCGGCCCCGAGTCCGCCAACACGCTGCGCTACATTCGCGAGCAGGTGAAGGTGCCAATCTGCGTGGGCGAGCGCCATTACAGCCGCTGGGGCTTCCGTCCCGTCCTCGAGACGCAGCTGGTCGATTACATTATGCCCGATATCACCCGCTGCGGCGGCCCCAGCGAGCTGAAGCGCATCGCTTCATTCGCAGAAGCCTACAACGTCATGGTCGCGCCGCATAACCCGAACGGCCCGCTCTCCACGCTGGCGAGCGCGCATGTCTGCGCGACGCTGCCCAATTTCTTCCGCCAGGAATTTATGTTCACAGATGTGCCGTGGCGCGATCAGGTGATCAGCCGGCCGCTCAAGGTCAGGGATGGGCATCTGCTGCTCGATGACTCCCCGGGGCTAGGCGTCGATCTGGTTGATGCGGTGATGGCGGCGCATCCGGGCGTCACGACGCCGCGCAAAGGTTTCTACGTGTAAGCCCGCTTTTCGAGGCGCAGCTTTCACATCGTCGGCTGGTTGCGCCCGGCGCGAATGTAACCTCGGTGCACCACGCGCTCCTCTTCGACGGCGACGAAAGCGTGCGGGTGGGTTTCGTTGATGATATCGATCAGTTTAGGGACATCGCGGCGCTGAACGACGCTGCGCACGATGTGCACCGGCCCCTTCAAACCTTCACCCTGCGTCAGCGTGACGCCGTAGCCGCCCTGGCGCAGCGCCTGCGCGATCTCCTGCCCGCCCTCGCTGACGATCGCGTTGACGGAGACATAGCTCGTGATGAAACGCGACTCGATCGCCATCCCTAAGTAGCTGCCAACCGCGAATCCGCCGCAATACGCCAGCATGTTCAGCCAATTCGTCAGATCGGTGACGACGCCGGCGACCGTGACCGCGAAGATGAATGCTTCGAAGAACCCGAGCACAGCCGTCAGGAAACGCTGGCCGCGCGCGAGCATCACCAAGCGTACCGTACCGATGCCGTTGTTAAGCACGCGCAGGAAAAAAATGAGCAGGGCGGTTAATAACGCTTCTTCAGTCATGGCAGCTCCATGTGTGACAAGGATGATGCTACCATAATCGCTTAACAAACGGGAGCACAACTCGCCCGGATCTAAAGGCGAGTATGTTGTCGGTTAACCAACGATTGGTACACTATCTCAAGCTGAGCGCCGACTCGATCCCAGGTGAAACGCTCGCGCACCAAGGCTCGCGCTCGCGCTCCCATTGTCGCTCGCAGTTCAGGGCGGCCCAGCAGGGTTGTCAGCGCTGAAGCCAGCGGCTCCACTTCTCGCTCGACGATCAGCGCGGCGCCCGCCGCGGCCGCCTCGGGAAGGTTGCACCCCGGCGAGAGGATGGCTGGCAGCCCGCTGGCCAGCGCTTCCAGCGCCGCCATCGACAGCCCTTCGCCGAGCGCCGGAAGGGCAAACACATCCGCGGCGGCCAGCGCCGCTCGCCTGCCCGCATCGTCGAGGTAACCAGTGAGGATGACGCGCCGGTCGGCCGCAATCAGCGGCATGATCGCGGCCAGCATGCCTTCGTCTGGGCCAGCGATCACGAGGTAGGCCTGCTCCACGCGCGCCGCCTGGAAAGCGCGAACGAGCAGGTCGATGCCTTTGCGCGCGTGCAGCCGGCCGAGGAACAGGCAAACTGGCGCATCGCCCAATCCCCAACGTGCCCGAAAGGCCGAGCGAGCGCCGTCACGATCGATAAATTCGGCCAGGTTGACGCCGTTGGGCACGATCGAAAACGCGGCAGTCGCGCCGAGCGCCTGCCAGAGCGCTTCAGCCTCGGCGCACTCGGCGGCTGTCAGCGCGACGACGGCGCTGAAGCGGCGTGCCAGCCGCGGGCTGAACACAAGATCCCACAGCCGTTTTAAGCCCCCGCGGCCCGTCTCGGTCGTCAAGGTTCCGTGCGGCGACAGGACGAGCGGCAGCCCATGCCGCGCCGCCTGCGGGGCGATCAACAGCGTCTCGGCGGTGCGAAACTCATGGAAATGGACGAGATCGGCTGCGGCGATAAGCGGCTCGGCAGCGCGTCTCATCGAGCGGGGAGTCGATAAGTTGGCGCGCCCGCGCAGCCACAATGACGCATTGCGCACGCGCACGACGCGCACCCCATCGATAAGGGTATCGAGCGGGCCTTCGAGGCGGCGATCGCGGTCGAGCGCATCGGTGGTGAGCACCGTGACGGAATGGCCGCGGGCGGCCAGCGCGGTCGTCATGCCGTGCACAGCGCGCACAACCCCGCCGAAGGCATAGGCTGGGGGGTAATAGGGTGTGATGTGCAGCAGATTCACGGGATCAGGCGTCAGGCGGCCGGTAAGTCCTCACGCGGAAGACCTGTTCGACGGGGCGCGGCGCGCGCGGCTCGTCATAGTGGCTGTCGATGAAGTTTTGCAGGCGGGCGACCGCTTCTTCTAGCTCGTCGTCCGTCATATCCCACGTGTGCGACCAAATGCGCGCGCGAAAGCCTTCGACGATATCCTGCGGCGCGCGCATCGACGTGAAGGTGTGGGCGAGTTCTTCGCCCACCGGCTGCCAGCCCGCTTCGTCGAGGAAAGCGCTGCGCGCGCGCCGCGGCGCGATCCCGCTGCGCTGCCGCGCGGTTTCCGTCAGCGCGTCGATGTATTCATCCAGTCCGTCGTGGCCGATGCGCTGCCCGTAGCCATGCATCAAAACGCCGCCCGGGCGCAGGGCGCGCGCAGCCTCGGCAAGCGCCGCGCGCCAATCCGGGATCAGGTGAAAAATATGGACGGCGATGGCCGCGTCGAAGGCGCGGCTGGCGAACGGCAGGCGCGTCGCGTCGCCGCGCACGACATGAACCGGTTCGGTGGTCTGCTTCTCGCGCAGGCGCAGCAGCATCGGCTCCGACAAGTCGATCCCGATATAGGCGCCGACCGATGGCGCCAGCGGCAGCGCGATGCGCCCAGTGCCCACGCCGATCTCAAGGACACGGCTTCGCTCGTTGAGCGCGCCTGCCTGCACGAACAAGCGCACGGCATCGGTTTCGACGCCGGGCGGAAAGCCGCGCGTCGCGTCGTAGTAGTCGGCGGCCCGGTCAAAGGGGATCGAGGGACGGTTCATACACGCTCCTGATAGATTAGCGGCGTTTTGGGCGCTGCTGGCGTTCGATCTCGTCGATCATACTGTTGGTCAGCTCGCCGTCGCCAGTCAGCCGCACATCGAGCTGATCATCGCTGCTGTAGTAAGCGTCGTCATCATCGTAGTAGCGGTCGCGCTTGGGCTTCTCGCCATAAAGCCGCCGACGTTCAGCTTCCATCTCACGTTCGATCGCGCGTTCGTTCCGGCGTGAGCTCAGCTTCTCGGCCACATCAATCGCTAAGCCGATGCCCCAGCCAAACGTGACGAAGACTGGCCATGGGAAGCGCAGGATCTCCATCACCCCGGGTTCATCCAGCGCGATAATTGGGCCAGAGCTGAGGAAAAGCAGCCACAGCATCAGGTTGATCATCACATAGACTACGATGTGCTGGCCAAGCTCGACGCGGTCGTTATAAGGCTTATCGATCTCCTTGCGCGCGCGGCGCAGTTCAGCGCGGCCCACCGTTTCCCACCAGCCGTCGCCGTAGCGCGCGCGCAGCCCTTCGTGAATGCGGCGCGTCCGCTCGATCCCGCGCGCGCCGGTTTGGGCATACGTCTCGATGGCATGGGCGGCCAAGCCGGCGCCCCAGCCGAACGTGACGAAAAATGGCCACGGAAAGCCGCCGCCTGGCGCCAGAAGGATCAGGTAAAGTACCCACAAAAACAGGTTGACGGCGACGAAACTGGCAAAATGGCCCAAGAACTCGCTGCGGTTTTTGACTGAGCGTTCGGCACGGCGGCGCGCAGCGCCATAATCATCGGGCGGCGCGAGATCGAGGTCTTTGCCCTCTAATCGATCGATACCATCTTCAACGACGTCACGAATCTGGCTGCCCAGATCGCCCAGCGTGCGCCCAATGTTTTCGAAGTTAAGGTCCCACGCAGCTTCTACTTCACGGTGGCGCTTGGGTTTCTCTGGGGGCTGTGGTGCGGCCGGTCGCGGTCGCGGCACCGGTGCTGGCGTGGTTGGCTGATCGGCTTGGAGAAGCTGCGGGTGGGCTGCGGGCGGGCTGGCGGCTGTGACCAGCGGCTGGCGCTGGTCGAGGCCGGAAGTGGTGATCGCAGCGCGGAAAGCGGCCACCAGTGCGCCGGCCGATTCGTAGCGATCTTCTGGGGCTTTCGCCAGCGCCTTCACCAGCACCGCTTCGACCGCGGGCGGGATCTGAGGGTTGATGGCGCTCGGCTTGGGCAGTTCGCTGTAAATGTGATCGTGGATGACGGCATAGGGCGTATCGGCGCTGAAGGGCACACGGCCAGTGACCAGCTCGTAAAGCACGACGCCGAGCGCGTAAACATCGGCGCGGGCATCGATGTCTTTGCGGCCCAGCGCCTGCTCCGGCGAGATGTAGTTCGGGGTGCCCAAAAGCACATCGGTGCTCAGCGTGCTGTCGCCGATGTGCGCCATGCGCGCCAAGCCGAAATCGGTCAGATAGGGCGTTCCGTCCCTCTCAATTAAGATGTTGCTCGGTTTAATATCGCGGTGCAGCACGCCTTGCCCATGCGCATAGTCGAGCGCATCGGCAATCGGCGTCATGATGCGAAGGATCTCGTTGAGCGGGAGCGCGCCGCGCTCGATGATCGCCTTAAGCGTTTCTCCCTCGATATATTTGAGCACCAGATACGGTTGGCCATCGACCTCGTCAAAATCATAGATCGGCACGATATGCCGGTGTTCCAGCCCGGCGACGATCTGGGCCTCGCGCTGAAAGCGCGCGAGAAAATTTCGGTCTTGCGTGAAAGCCGGATGCAGCACCTTGATCGCGACGCTGCGCGCCAGACGAGCATGATGCGCTTTGTAAATCGTCGCCATGCCGCCATGACCGAGTTGTGCCTCGATGCGGTACTGGCCGATCATGGCGCCTGGGTTGAATGCCATAGCGTCGTTCTCCCCCGCCAGGCTAAGTATGCGCTGATTATACTGTTTTCTATACGCCGAATACCATGCCTCGGTTGCAGAGCGAACTAGTGAACAGTTGCGGATGATGGTGCAGTAAATTAAATCGAAGTCGGCGCGACCTAATTCATGCCTGTTCCGCGCTCCCCGTCGGCATCGATTTGCCAAACAGCGCTGAAGGCGCTACAATTTCAACTATTAAAATCGCCGTAATGGCCTGCGTGGAGAGCGCCTGCCCAGCAGGACGCCGAAGGGGCAAGCCGTCAGTAAAGCTGGGCTGGCGGTGAAACTCTCAGGCTACAGGGACGCGCTGGTCAACACCTCTGGAAGTGGTTTTACTGACAGAGCGCACAGCCTCGTTTTGTTGTGTGCTCTTTTTGTTGGGAGGTTTATCATGGCAGGCTGGAACACACCATCCGATTTAAAATATGCCCGCAGCGATGAATGGGTTCGCATCGAAGGCGATACGGCCACCATCGGCATTTCAGATTATGCGCAGGATCAGTTGAACGATATCGTCTTCGTTGAACTGCCGCAGGTTGGCATCGCGATCGAAAAAGGCGGCAGTGCCGGGGTTGTCGAGTCGGTCAAAGCCGCTTCCGACCTGTACGCGCCGGTCAGCGGCACCGTCATTGCGGTCAACAGCGCGCTCGAAAGCGAGCCGGAGTTGATCAATGCCGACCCGTACGGCAAAGGCTGGATCGTCAAGCTGAAGCTGAGCGGCGAAGCCGCGATCGATGACTTGATGGACGCCGAAGCCTATGCTGAGTACTGCGCTTCGCGCTAGCATGAAGTGAGACATCCTGATGAGCTATATTCCGCACACCGACGCCGAACGCCAGCAGATGCTGGACGCGATCGGCGCAACGACGATCGAGGATTTGTTCGAGGCGGTGCCGGCCGCGCACCGGTTCCCGCCCCTAAACCTGCCGGGGCCGTTGAGCGAAGTCGAGATCGCCGCTGAACTACAAGCGCTGGCCGAAGCGAATGAACATGCCGCCGATTACAGCATCTTCCGCGGCGCCGGCGCTTATCATCATTACATCCCGGCAGTCGTCAACCATATCTTGCTGCGCGGCGAGTTCTACACCGCTTACACCCCTTACCAGCCAGAGATGAGCCAGGGCACACTGCAAGCCACCTTCGAGTATCAGAGCATCATGTGCCAGCTCACAGGGATGGATGCCGCCAACGCCAGCCATTATGACGGCGCGACCAGCCTTGCGGAAGCCGTCACTGTGGCGGTTGATGTCGGCCGTGGCAAACGCAAGAAGATCATAC
>DAOTYT010000281.1:0-2655 GCA_034434615.1 Anaerolineae bacterium
ATCCGCTTGACGCCAACCGAGTTTAAACTGCTGTCACTGTTCATCCAGCATCCTGGCCAGGTGCTAACTTTTCAGCAGCTTCTAGAGAAAGTGTGGGGTTACGAGTACAATCGCGAACATCACTATCCGCGCATTTATGTCTCTCACCTACGCCGGAAAATTGAGCCAGATCTAAAAAACCCCACCTATATTCAAAGTGAATACGGCATTGGTTACCGTTTCACTCAGCGCCAGCCTGCGGAATGAGCAGCAGGCGCGGGGTGAACAGTACCTCATCTGCCTGACCATTGTTCGTACTGCCGCGAAAAGACAGGCGAAATTGGACGATGCGGCTTCCCATGCGGTGCGCTTGTTCAATGATCGAGAGCACGGACAGCGAGTCGCACTGGTCTAGTTCAGCCACGATGCGGGCACCCGCGCCCAGCCGTGTGAAGTTGCGCGCTTCGTATAAGTAACCATACGGATCGGCATAGACCGTCAGCCGTCCTAGCGCGGCGAAACCGCCGCCAGATTCGTAGCAGGGGCGCAGATCAAGCTCCGCATCGCGCAGGCCGCCTTCCATCACTTGTGCTGGCAGGTAGAATGTTAGCAGCGCCTCGAAACGCAGTTCGTTGCCTCGCTCATCGAAGCTGTCTCCCGCGCCATAACCGGTGAAGTACTGGTTATCCAGGCGCAGCGTAAGCGAATTTTCCACGTCCAGCGGTGCATAGATCGAATGGGTTTCGCCGCGCACGCCTGGTGCTTCCAGCGACACCTGTAGTTGAAAATCGCCCGCATTGGTCGATCCAACATAACGAGAAGCCAAAACGCTGTAATAACCATCGCTCGGCAAGATGTAAAAGTCGATGATTGAATTGATTGAGGCGTTAGCAAGATCATCATCATTATACGCGAGAGGGTTGCCAACGTTATCCATCAGGAAGAGACGCGGATCGAGGTTTTCCGATGTCGCGGTCATCTCAATCGTAATCACATCGCCCGCAGACCCGCGAAATGTGAAGGCCTGTTCGAACGTCTCCGCATCGATGCGCCCAACCGCGATACTGTTGTAAGCGATCGGTTGGGCAAACACGCCGACGCGCTCGCCTTCCGATTCGCCCAGCGTCAGGTTAAGCTGGTAGCTGCCGGTCGAAAACCCGAACTGGCCAGCCCACCGCGTGGCGACGATCAGATAATCTCCATTTTCCAGCAGCTGCAGGCCGCGAATTTCGCCTACAAGGCCTGGCTGATTGAATATGAATGGCTCTGATAGGCTGCGGGCTAGTTCGCGCCCTTTGGGATCGACGACGATGACGACTGGTAGCTGCAAACTGTTCCCCCCGTCGAGCGATACATTAATCACTTCGCCGGCGCGCCCAGCATAGCGGAAAAGATGTCGTGGCTCGGCGTGCGTGATCGTACCACTGATGGGGATACCCGGTTCGATCGCCCCTGTGATCCGGTTATCCGAAAATCCGGTTAGATCGGTAAAACGGGGCTGGTCGAGCGTTGGCGTTGGCTGTAGTGTGGGCGTATTTGAAGGCTGGGAGGTTTCAGTCGCTGTCGCCGTCAGCGTCGCTGAAGCTGTCGGCGAGGGTGTAGCGGTTAACGTCGGCGTTGCTGATGGGGTTTCGGTGGGATTGGGCGTATCCGTTGGGGTAGGCGCAGCAGTATCTGTGGGCGCAGCAGTGGGAAGGCGGGTTGCTGTGTCCGTCGGCGTCGAAGTCATCGTCGCGGTATAGGTCATGGTCTGCGTCGGCGTCGGTGTGGGTGTAGGAGCGGGTGTTTCGGTCTCCGTCGTCGGTGGCAATGGAAGCAGTGTCGGGGTATCGGTAGGTGCTGGTTCCGGCGTCATCGTCGGGGTGGGCGTGAGGGTAGCAGCGCGCGTCGGCACAAAGGCGCCTTGTAATGTCGGTGTAGGTGCGGGTGTGGTGACTGCACAGCTGGCAGCGAACAACAATATGATGGCGATTGATCCGCGCGCTCCGCGGGGCACTGGGCTTTCTCCCTAACACCTATGCTGCCAAACAGACTAAATTGTACGACGCCGTGCCGATCGACGCGAATTAGGCCTTCTCGTCCATCTGCGAGGTCTTGGCGCCTTTCAAGCCTTTGACCCCGCGAGCGGCGGTCAGCGAGATCAGGCTCGTCCGATAATTGTAGGTGCTGCGCCGTTTCTGGGCATGCGCTTCGCGCGCCAAGGCTACCAAGCGCTCCACAACGGCGGCTGCGCTCAATCCGCTTTCCTGCCACAAGTAAAATGCCAGCGAACCCGGCATGGTGTTGATCTCGTTGAGATAGACAGCTTCGCGCTCGGGCTGTACGAGGAAATCGATGCGCGCGGTGCCGCGTCCCTCGATCGCGCGGAATGCAGTCACGGCGATCGACTGGATGCGTTCAGCAAGCGCTTTGTCGATCGGAGCCGGCACGATGCGCTGTGCGCTTTTCATGCCTTCGCTTCCGCGCAAATACTTCTCCTCGTAAGTTAAAAATTGTTCCCACGAAACGGGCTGCTCCAAAACGGATGGCATAACGCGATGCTCAGGTTGGGGCAGGCTGTCATCGCCCATCACCGCGCAGTTAATCTCAATACAGCCGGTGATCGCCGGCTCAACCAGCACGCTGCGGTCGAGATGCGCTGCGACGTCGATCGACGCGCGCAGCAAACGTTCATCA
>DAOTYT010000282.1:0-6378 GCA_034434615.1 Anaerolineae bacterium
AGCGCTTGGCCATAATTGGCTGCGCCCGGCTGCCCTAAAAGACGGAAGATGACGATCGGCAGCGTCGGAGTGTCTGGCCGGGCCACGAACAGCGAAGCGCCAAACTCGCCCATACTGACCGTGAAAGCGAATGTTGCCCCCACGAAGACTCCACGGCTGATCAAGGGCAGATTGATCCAGCGGTGAACAGCCAGTGGTGAGGCGCCAAGCACCCGCGCAGCATCTTGGATGTTGGGCGAGATTGATCGCGCTGCCGGCAGCACACTCCGGATGACGAACGGCAGCGCGACCAGCGTGTGCGCGATCGGGATCAAGGCCAGCGACGACCGCAGGTTAAGCGGTGGCCGGTCGAGCGCGATGAGGAAACCAAAGCCGAGCGTTACTGCGCTGGCGGCTAGCGGCAGCATAAAGATCGGGTCAAGCAGGCGGGCAGCGCGCGAATCGCGTCGTGCCAGCAGCAGCGCGACCAGTGTTCCTAAAATGACTGCCAGCAGCGTTGTGACTGCTGCAAACGTCAGTGAGTTGCCCACCGCAACCAGCGGCGGCGCAAATAAGACCGATCCGCGCGGGTTTGTCGATAACAAACCGTAATACTGGGTGGTCAGAAGGCCGCCGGGGCCGGTCAGCGATCGAATGACGAGTGCCGCCAGCGGCGCGATGAGCAGGAACACAATCACGCTTAAGTTTGCGCCTAGGAACAACCACTCGCGCCCGCGCGCAGGTTTTCTCGTCACCGTCACAGCAGCCTGTAGATCGATCGTCGGCTGGCACTGAATGCGCGTGTACACGGCCATCACCGCGAACATGAAAATAAGCTGGACGAGCGACAAGGCGGCTGCCATCGGTAAATTGAAGAGGCCGATAGCTTGGCGATAGATCTCAACTTCAACGGTTGCTAAACGGGGGCCGCCGAGGATCAAGACAACCCCAAAGCTGGTAAATGTGAAAATAAATACCAGCGAGGCGGCCGCTAACAGGGCGGGACGCAGCAGCGGAAGACGCACCTCCCACCACAAACGCCATCCGTGGGCACCGAGGACGCGCGCTGCCTCATCGATACGCTGGCTTTGGTTAGCCCAGAAGGCGCTGATCAGGCGCAGCGCGACGGCATAATTGTAGAAGACGTGCACGATCAAGATGATGGTGAGCGTCCGTTCCAGGTTGATCGGTGGTGCATCAAGCGCGAGGATTGACATCAGCCATTGATTGAGCACTCCGCGCGGGCCGATGAGCGCAGTGAAGGCGGCGGCGACGACGATCGTCGGCAAGACGAAGGGCAAGGTCGCCAGTGACAGCAGCACCGTTTTGCCCGGAAAGCGGTAGCGGGTGAAGACGTAGGCGCCGGGCACAGCGAGCAGCAGCGTCAGTATCGTCGAGAGAATCGCCTGCCAGGTGGTGAAGGCAAACACACCCCGGTAGTACTCCGAGGTAGCGATGGTCAAGAAGCCGTTCAGGTCAAGCTGGCCATCTGGCGCCAGGCTGACGGTGAAGATGGCGGCTAGCGGGAAGAAGAAGAAGATGCTCAGGAAGAGGAGCGGCACCAGCCATGCCGCTCCTCTCACCAGCGTCTCCGTCAGCGCAAGACGGTTTCGGTCCATTCAGTAAGCCATCGTTGACGATTCTCGTCGATCACATCGTACTCAAGCGTGATCGGCTCCTCCGGGATCAAGGCATACTCAGCGAAAACTTCCGGCAGTTCGGCTTCTCGGTTGACTGGGAAAACGAACATTTGCAGCGGAAGGTCTTCCTGAAATTCGCGGCTAAGCATGAAATCGACGAACTGCTGCGCGGCTTCGAGCTTTTGGGTTCCCGCTAAGATGCCAACGAATTCGATCTGTCGAAAGCACGTGTTTGGCGCAATGATCGCGCCAGTGGGCGCTGCATCGAGCGGCTCGGTGGCGAAGAACACCTCAGCCGGGGAGCTGCTGGCATAGCTGACGACCAATGGGCGCGTGCCGTCACCGCCGCTGCCACTGAAACGGCCGTAGTAAGCGTCCGTCCAGTCATCGGCGATGAAGACATCGTTCGCCACCAGATCGCGCCAGAAGTCAAGATAAGTGTACTCACCATCTTCGCCAAACACTGCGATCGTAGTCAGCAGAAAGGCCAGCCCTGGAGACGACGTCGCTGGATTTTGCACGACGAGCAACCCCGCATACATAGGATCGGTCAAATCGGCTAAGGTGCTGGGCAGCGGCAGATTTCGTTCCTCGAAGAACGCCACATCGTAATTCAGGCAAACATCACCGTAATCCACTGGCGTCACGCGCAGTTCGGGATCGATGATGAACTCAGGGTCGACGAATTCCAGTAGCGGCGACTCATAAGGGATGAACAGATCGGCATTAAGCGCGCGCGAGAGGAAGGTGTTATCGACTCCGTATAAAACATCGCCAAGGGGGTTGGCACGCGTGAGCACCGCCTGATTGACCATCGTGCCAGTATCGCCCAACCGCAGTACAGTCACGCGGATGCCGGTCTCTTCCTCGAACGCTTCAAGGACGCTGGCGCTAAAGTTGAAACTGTCGTGGCCGATGACGATCAACTCTTCATCAGGTTGAGCTGCTGCGGGCAACACGGCCGCCAGCAGCAGCGCTGTGAAAAAAAACCATCGAATGCGCATCTGATTCCTCCTGACAGATTGAGGTCGCCAGAGGAAAGCTGAGGGTAAAAAACCACCCCTATGGGGTAGTAGGGGTGGTCAGTAAATGCGCTAACGCGCTGTGCACTCCCTACGCCGGCATGATCCGGATCAGGTCAAAGGGTTGGTGCGGCATTACGCACCCTCTCAGCCTGCTACGCGCAGACACCCCTGGGCAACCAATATACGATTATGACAACTTTAACGCATTTGTTGAGAAAATTCAAGGAGCAATCATCCCCGCTTCTTGACCAGGGGCCGACCCCAATGCGGCGCAGTAAGCAGAGAATTGACCGGCATTGCACGCATCGATATAGCGCAGCAGCTCTCCGCCCGCGATAGGATAATCGGGATAACAGCTGGTCGGCCATGCCCCACCGGCTGCCAAGACGATATTTGTAATGCCCGGCGCGGGGATCAGTGGGCCGTCTAAACTTCGCTCCAGTCTTTCAACGCGGCGTTCTACCGTGACGATCACGCGGTCAGCGATATAAATGAGTTCGAGATCAACACCGAGGTTATGATTCAGCAGCACGTTGCCTTCCTCATCACCAGCCAGCCCGTGTAAAACGGCCAGATCGCAGGAGATGGCCGGGAATGCCATTAGCGTTTCACCGGTGTAGGGGTCGATCACAGTTTTGACGTCGGGGCGCAGACGTGGCAAGTCGGTCCCGATCCATGCCTTCGAAGGCATAAAACTGACGCCCGCAGCCCGGGCGCGGATGCCCAAACTCAGGCTCAGTTCTGTCTCCTCAACGATCTCGATCGTGCCGCGGTTCGCCGCCTCAGTGAACATTGGGGCCAACCCAAACGACTCGAGACCGAAATAGCACGATCGGATCGTTTGGACGCAGCCAGCGCCTACCAGCAGATCGGACTCGTAGCCAGCGGTGAAACAGAGCAGCGTGAGCTGGCGCGGCGGTGGTGTGCGCGCGAGCAGCGCGCGGACGAATGCGACGGGTCGCCGGTAGAGCGTCATGCCGCCCAGCGCAATCGTCATGCCATCGTGCACTTGTTCGGCCGCTTGGTCGATCGAAATCCATTTGCTCACATGCGCCCCTATGTACTCGTCATGTTTGTCAGGCTAGACCCAATTGGCCGCGCTGAGACTTGGTTAGTCCTTTAGCGACTTGTTCGTAGGAGTGGTCGATCAATTCGAACAACTCGTCTTCAGGCATAGTGCCATCGACCGTAATGGTGTTCCACAGGCGCTTGTTAAGATGATAACCCGGCGCTACCGAAGGATAGGTTTGGCGCAGAAGCTGCGCCAGCATGGGTTCGCATTTCAGACTGATGCTTGGGGGCTGCTCTGCCAATGGCAGCAGGGCGAAGATTTTGCCCATCACTTTGAAAACCGCCACGTCGTCACCGAAGGGAAAGTCCTCAATGGCTTCGTTCTTGCTCAGGCAGTAGGCGCGCAGCGTTGCTCTTGTTGTGGTCATTTTCCTAGCTTTACAGCTCGCTCCAGCCGGTCAGCCAGATCGACTAATCCATCGTAATTCTCAAGCCTCTGCAGCCAATCGACTGGTATTGCGCTCATGCCGAGCCTGGCACCCATAATGCCTCCAGCGATGCAGGCGACCGAGTCGCTGTCTCCATTGATATTGGCCGCCCGGCGCACACAGGCAGCATAGTCGTTAGGATAGCAAAGGACGCAGTAGAGCGCCATGGCGACCGCTTCATCAGCGACCCAACCCTCGCCGATGTGCGCCAGCGCGCGTTCTTCATCGCCCCACGCCCCAACATGGCCGATGCGCCTCAGCGCTTGATCGAACTCCTCGCTGATGCCATCGACGAACTGAGCGATGCGCGGCAGGTATTCCGCGGTTGGAATGCCTGCAAGCGCCAGTGCCACTGCATAGGCGGCTGCGATGCTGGCCGCCACAGCCGCTGGGTGCCGGTGTGTTAACAGGCTGCTGGCCTCAGCGACGCGGCGCAGTTTTTCAAGATCGTCGTGATATAGAAATCCGATCGGCGCAACTCGCATCGCAGAGCCGCAGCCTTTCGAACCGGCAATGCCGGCCTCGCGCCACGGCAGGCCTTGTTCGAGATTGTGGACGCCAGCCATACAGGTTGCGCCCGGCGAGCGATTGTTATCTGGGCTGTTCTTCCATGTAATGAAGCGGGCGCTAACCGCTGTCATCTGCGCATCGAGTGGCGCGGTGAGTCCTGCATCTAGCAGCCCCTCCGCAAGGGCGATCGTCATCTGTGTGTCGTCGGAGTAGCGGGCCGGATGTGGCGGTTCCTCGATTCCTCGCTGGCCGTAGCGCTGTTTGATCGACGCCAGCGATTGAAATTCGACCACATAGCCAAGAGCATCGCCCAGCGCGAGGCCGAGCAGAATTGCGCATGCTTTTTGTTGGCTCATTCAGCAGGACTGCTCATGATTTATTCACAGGGGTTTAGACATGATAGTCTTATAATGATAGCAGAAGTGAAACTCGGAGTGAACCCATGCCGTCTTTTAGCGCCCACACTGGGCGATTTCGCCATCTACCAACTATCTT
Organism: Anaerolineae bacterium; assembly: GCA_034434615.1. Taxonomy (GTDB): domain Bacteria; phylum Chloroflexota; class Anaerolineae; order Aggregatilineales; family Phototrophicaceae; genus Flexifilum. Next base: position 5,149 of record DAOTYT010000282.1, read on the forward strand.
GATCATCGTCTTGATCTTCGGCGCTGGTTTCGCGTTTGGCACTTTGAACGCGCCGACAGCGGCGCAGTCCAACATCACTGTGTCGTCCGAAGTTCAAGAAGCTTTCTCTGCCCTATGGCAGGCCTACAATCTCATCGAATCTGAGTATATCGACGAGGTGGAACTGTCCACACTTGTCGATGGCGCGATCTCCGGAATGGTTGACGCGCTCGGCGATCCCTTCAGCGGGTACATGACGCCCAGCGAGTTCAGAATGATGAACGCCGATCTCGATGGCGAAATCGAAGGGATCGGCGTAGTGATTCGCACGCGCGAAGGATCCAACGAGATTGAAGTGGTCGGCATTTTGGATGGCGCCCCCGCCAAAGCTGCTGGAATTTTGCCCGGCGACATTTTCGTGGCGGTTGATGGCGAAGATGTCACTAACCTGTCGCAGCTTCAGCTCGCCGGTCGCGTGCGTGGGCCGGCCGGCTCGCAGGTCGAGATCACGATGCGCCGGGGTGATGAGTTGATCACCTTTGTCATCACCCGCGCTCGTATTGTGATACCGAACATTGAAACGCGCATCCTCGCCGATGAGATCGGCTATATCAAGTTGAATCAGTTCAACTCGACCGCAAGCGCCGATATGCGCGCTGCCCTTGAAGAGCTGAACGTCAATGCGTTAACCGGCTTGATCGTCGACTTTCGTAATAATCCTGGTGGATTGCTTTCCAGCGCTGTCGATGTCGCCAGTTTATTCATCGAGTCTGGCCCGATACTGACAGAAGTCTTCAGTGATGACAACCAGCGCGTCTTCAGTGCCACGGGCCAGTATGCCGATATTCAGGTGCCGATCGTCGTCCTCGTCAATGAAGGCAGTGCCAGTGCTTCGGAACTGGTCGCCGGGGCGCTGCAAGACCGTGGCGTGGCCACCATCGTTGGAGAGACAACCTTCGGCAAAGGCACAGTACAAACCTGGAGCGCATTGGTCAACGGTGGCGGCGTCCGTCTGACGATCGCGCGTTGGTTAACGCCGGGCGGCCGCTGGATCCATGAAGCTGGGGTCGAGCCAGACATCGTGGTCGAATGGACGCCGCTCAGTTATGATGACCCAGTCGACCCGCAGCTTGACGCTGCAGTTGAGTTTTTACTGAGCCTGCAGCCTGTGAAAGTAATTTCTACGCCTTGAAACTTCCGCATTTATCGGTACGATAGCCGCGGCGGCTGCGAGAAAGGGTTTAATTCTCG
>DAOTYT010000283.1:0-2453 GCA_034434615.1 Anaerolineae bacterium
CATTACGGTGTGCTGGAGTGCCGCAAATGGGACAAACTTTGTAAGCCAATAAGATCCTCGAACAATCACCTGTGTTTTCCCGCCTCGACATTATAAAGTGAGGCAGCATTTGAAGTAAGGGTGATCTGCGAAAGCCAGGACAAGTTTTTCGTGAATGAGGCTATAATAAGCAGCAGATCATGTCAGCAGAAGTGCATCGCGCTGGGGAGAACGATGCCAATCAACGACAAGCTGGTGGCTTACCACATCAACCGCCTAAAAGATCGCAATCCGGAAGTTCGCCTGAAGACCATTCATGAGCTGACTTTGATTGGTGACCAGACCGCATTGGAGGCGCTGGAAGCGCTCTACAACAACGAGCGCGACCCCGTGGTGCGCAAAGCCGCGCAGGAAGCAGGAAGAACCCTCTTCCTGCGCCTGCGCTCACAAAAATGAATGCGTTTATCCCTGATCACGCTCGCACAGTGCTTTAAGCCGCTCGTCGATCTGGCTGATGCTGGCTTGCAGCTCCTCGAGCTTCGTTCGTTCTCGCTCTACAATTTCAGGTCGTGCCCGGCTCACGAATTGTTCATTGCTCAACATGGTGGCTGAACGCTCAAGCTGCTGCTGCAGCTTGTCGCGCTCACGCTGAAGCCGCTCACACTCGGCCATCACATCGATAAAATCGGCGAGCGGCAGATAAAAGGTGACTTCTCCCACGACGACCGTCGCAGCTTGTTGAGGAGGCTCGGCACTGCCGTTGAGCGGCTGCAGCGCTGCCACATTACACAGACGGCTGAACAAGTATCCATAACGGTTGATCAAATCGCCGGCGCTGCCCGCTGCAACCAGCGCGCTGATTTTGCGACTTGGTTCAACGCCATATTCATCGCGCACCCCGCGCACCCCACGCACCAGCTCGATGAGCATGCCCATCTCACGCTCGGCATCTTCATCCAGATAACGATCATCCGCTGACGGCCAGCGCGCGAGGATTAGGGCCTGCTCCGGCTCTGGAAGGTAGCGCCAAATCTCCTCGGTCACGAACGGCATGAATGGGTGCAGCAGCCGTAAACACGTGGCGAGCACATGATGGAGGACACGCTGCACAGCCATCTTTTCCCCGTCCGTGCCCTGATAGAGCGGGTGCTTGCTGATTTCAATGTACCAATCAGCGAATTCTCCCCACAGGAATTCGTCGATTTGACGACCGGCCTCGCCATACTGGTAGCCGTCAAACAGCCGCTGAACCAGCCCAACGAGGCGATTGAGGCGGCTCACGATCCAGCGCGCCGGCAGATCAAGTTCTTCTGGCGCAGGCAAGCCATGATATGGAAGGCTGTTGTCGAGATTCTGCGTGACGAAGTTGGAGATCTGCCAGATCTTGTTGACAAAGCGCCAGTTGCGCTCGACGCGGCTCGTATCGAGGTTGATGTCGTTGCCAGGCGTACTTCCAGTCACCAAAGTAAAACGAAGTGGGTCAGCGCCGTATTGTTCGATCAGCTCAAGCGGGTCGATCACATTGCCCAACGTTTTACTGATCTTGCGGCCGTGTTTGTCGCGCACCAGCCCATGCAGATAGACCGTGTGAAAGGGCGGTTGGTCTGTGAACCAAAGCCCCATCATGATCATGCGCGCCACCCAGAAAAAGAGGATGTCGTAGCCGGTCTCCATCACGCTGGTGGGGTAGTAGCGGCGCAGATCATCTGTTTGCTCCGGCCATCCCAGGGTGCTGAACGGCCACAAGCCGCTGCTGAACCACGTGTCGAGCACATCTTCTTCTGGAATCCAGCGGCGGCCGTCTTGCGGTGGGGTTCTGCCTACATAAATTTGCCCGTCCTCGTCGTACCTAGCTGGAATGCGGTGCCCCCACCCGAGTTGCCGGCTGATGCACCAATCTTCGATGTTTTCGAGCCAATGATAGTAGATCTTCTCAAACCGTTCGGGCACGATCTTGATCTGCCCGCTGCGCACCGCTTCGAGCGCACGTTCAGCCAGCGGCTGAATCTTCAGGAACCATTGCGTACTGATAAGAGGCTCAATGATCTCACCGCCGCGCTGGCTGCGCGGCACCACCAAAACATGATCCTGAACGCGGATGGCCATGCCCGCGGCGGTCATATCCGCCCATAACTTTTCCCGACAGACGAAGCGGTCTAAACCCGCATAAGGGCCACCGTTCTCATTGATCGTCGCGTCGCGGTTCATCACGTTGATTAGGGGCAGATCATGTCGCCGGGCGATCTCATAATCATTGAAGTCGTGACCAGGCGTCACCTTCAAAGCGCCTGTCCCGAACTCGCGATCGACATACGCATCAGCAATGACTGGGATCCGCCGGTTCAGCATCGGCACGAGCGCGTAACGTCCGATGTATTGTTGGTAACGCTCGTCATCCGGGTGAACTGCGACGGCGGTATCGCCCAGGATCGTTTCCGGACGGGTGGTTGCCACCGGGATCGCGCCGCCTCCCT
>DAOTYT010000284.1:0-18073 GCA_034434615.1 Anaerolineae bacterium
TCGCTGGCGCGCTGCAGCGTCAGCACGAACGACCCGCTGCTGCGCCCGGCCGCCTGCCCGAAGCGCGTCGCGATGATCACGTAGACGCCGTCTTCCTCGATCAGATAGCCCTGAATCGCCGCATCCAGCGAGCCGGAACCGGGCACATCGTCATTTTCAGCGATGACGAACGCGCGGCTGTTGACCAGCATCAGATAGGGGTCGAGATCGCCGCTCACACGCTGCATCTGAATGGCGATGACATCGCCAGCGTTGGCGCGGAAACTGTAGTAGAGCTGAGGCGTTGAGTCGGTGATGCGGTTGATCACCGAGTCGCCGTAGCGCAGGGTGCTGCCCGATTCGGCGCTCGCCCCCACGCGGTCGATCTGGAGGGTATAACGCCCTGAGGTCGTGCCCAAACCATAGCCGAAACGCGCCGCGATTAGATAATACAGGTTGGTGGCCGGCAGCCGCAGCGAGTCGATCCGGATCGAGCGGGCATCGCCAGAGTCGTCGCGCAGCGCGATCACCTGGCCATCAGCATCAACCAGCGTCAGCATGGGGTCAAGGCTGCCGCTGCTGGCGGTCAGGTCAATCGTGATGACGTCGCCGCGCAGCCCTTCAAATTGATACACTCGGCTTGGCGTGCTGTCGTTCAGCTCGCTGGTCACGCGCGCCCCATAAATGAGCGTCGTCCCAAAACCGGGCTCGGCAGCCTCCGTTTGAGCGGTGAGCGGGTGGCCCAGCAGCGCGGCCAAAAGAAAGACGCAGATCAGCCCGAACAACAATCGCATCATGCCTGTTTGACGGCGGCAGCCTGCGCGTAAGCCTGCCAGACTGGCTCGGCCGACGCGTTGCCCCCGCAAATGACAGCCACGGGATGGCGAAAAGCGCTGATATCAACCACACCGGTTTTAAGCGCGGCGATCGCGGCCGCGCCGGCCGGCTCAACCAGTTGATTGGCATTCAGCCACAACCAGCGCATCGCATCCAGCAGCGCGTGGTCATCAACCAGCGCGATCCGGTCCACATAGCGCCGCGTCAGGTCCAGCGTGCGCTGGCTGACGGCGCGCGGCGCCAGCGTGTCCGCGATCGTGCGCACCTCAGCCAATTCCCGCACGACGCCCGCTTCAAGGCTGCGCAGCATCGTTGGGGCGCCGGCCGGCTCGACGCCGATCATGACCGCCGACGGCCGCAGGCGTTTGATCGCCGCCGCCACGCCGCCGATCAACCCCCCGCCGCCAATCGCGATCAAGGCGCAGTCAAGCTCCGGCACATCCTCGACGATTTCCAACCCAAGCGTGCCTTGCCCGGCGAGCGTGGCCTCCGCATCGAACGGATGAACATAAGTCTGGCCGGTCGCTTCCGCCTCATCGACAGCCCGGGCATGGGCATCATCCCAGTTGCGACCGTGCAAGATAGCCCGTGCGCCCCATGCTTCGACGCGCGCGATGCGATCGGGGCTGGCGGTCGCTGGCAGGTATACCGTCGCCGAAATGCCAAGACGCTGCGCCGCATAGGCCAGCGCTACGCCATGGTTGCCGCCGGAAGCGGCAGCCACCCCGCGCATGCGCGCCTCCAGATCGAGCTGAAGCAGGGTGTTAAACACGCCGCGCGGCTTGAAAGACCCTACAACTTGCAGATTCTCCAGCTTCAGCCGCAGAGCCGCGGAAAAGTCATCAGCCAGGGCGGGCAGAGGCAGCAGCGGCGTATGGCGCACGTGCCGGCGAATGCGGGCATGCGCTTCGAAGATCGTGTCAATCGGCAGATCGTACATTGGCACCGGCACCATTTCCTGACGTGAAGCTCCCGGCCTATCGTCGCAAGTATACTGCGACGTGCTGAATTGCGCAGGGTTTTTCGCGCGGCTCGTATTTGACCCGCTGGTTATAACTTCATATACTGAAAGTATTACAAGAGAGGAAAATCACCATGCCCCGTATTTTCATCAGCTACCGGCGCGCAGACAGCCAGACGATCACTGGCCGCATCTACGATAGTTTGGCCGCGGTCTTCGGTGAGGAGCAGGTGTTCAAGGATGTCTATAACATTCCGGCGGGGGTCGATTTTCGCGCGGTGCTGGCTCGTGAAGTCGGCATGGCCGATGTGGTGCTGGTCGTGGTCGGCCCCTCATGGGCGACGCTGACCGATGACGCTGGCCAGCGCCGCCTCGATGACCCGAATGACTACGTCCGTATCGAGATCGAACAGGCGCTGAGCCGGGCGACGACGCTGGTCGTGCCGGTGCTGGTCGGGGGCGCAGCGATGGTGCGTGCGGCCGACCTGCCGGGAAGCCTCTCCGAGCTGGCCTATCGCAATGCCGCGGTCGTGCGCGATGACCCGGACTTCCGGCGCGATATCGCCCAGCTCATCGACCAGATCAAAAAATATTTCGAAGAGAATGCGCCGACCCAGCGCCTTAGACCGATTCCGCAGGCTGCCGCGCACACGACGGCGGCGCCCGCCAAGCCAGGAGTTCCCTCGGCTGTCGACGATTTCGATTTTGATGATCTGCTCCCAGCGAACACGCCCGCGCCCCCAGCCCCGTTCTCGGCCTCCACGTCGCATCCGCGCCCGGCCCCGGCGAGCAAGCCAGCAGGTTCTGGCATGAAATGGATCTGGATCATCATCGGGCTGTTCGTCTTCGGCATCGTCGCGCTGGCGATCTGCGAAGTCTTCAGTTCGCTCGCTCTGTTCGGCTCAGGCTATGGCTGGTAGCGCTCCATGACGAGCGACCCCGGAGCTGTTCCCGACCACCGATCGCTGCTTTTGTCTTCCGCATGAGGATCGCCACACCGGTGTTCCTCGACTGTTCATGGCGCGCACTGGCGGCCGGCCGCATCGAATACGAGCAGATCTGCGCGCTCTAGCCTTCACCAGCGCGCGGCGATCGCCCCTCACCCCGGCGCTGACGCGCCTCCCCTCTCCCACCAGCGCCGCTGCGCGGCTGGAGAGAGGGGTAAAAAACCATATCGGCGGTTTTCCCGTCCCCCTGGGAAGCAATGGGAGAGGGGCACGGTGAAGCAGTCGCAGCGGGTGGGGGGCAATACAGGCAGAACGCGATTGCCCTGGCGTCGTCTTTATTTGCCGGATCGAAAATGTGCTTTATAGTTAATGAAGCATTCATTTTTCTCGCCGTCGGTTTCGCCGTCAGGAGAAGATACGTTGATGACGACGATGCGCAGCGCGCTACGCTTGAACAGCCGGATTTTGATCGTGATCGTCCTGAGCTGTGCGGCGCTCGCCGTTGGGCTGATCCAGCTTGCGCCAGCCACCGGCCTAGCGCCAACCTTTGCGGTAGACTCGATAACGGTAACACGCACACCTTTATCATCAGTTTATACACAAGGCGATACCATCACGATCGCCATCGGCATTCAAAATGACGGCACTGCCGCCGCAGTCGGCGATCTCACGATCAACCCCAATTTAGCTGGGGCAGGGCTGGCGTTCAACGCATTCGTCAGCGGCACCTACTTCAACTGCGCCGGCTTTCCGTGCACGAACAACGCCGTTTTTCCTGCCAACGGCCTTGACATCATTACGTTCACCGTCATCGCTGCGACAGCGGGATCGAATTATACGATCACCGGAAGCGTCGATGACGGAGCCGACTCGACCAGCACGCCGTTCCCAGTCGATCCGAACCCATTCAGCATTGTTCCTCCGATCATCGACCTGACCGTCTTCATCACCCATCAAGGCGTGCCGCCGGGGTCGCCAAACTTCGAGGTCGGCAGCACGACCGGCGTCGTCAGCGCGACGGTGCAAAACATCGGCCAGCTGCCTTCAACAGGCCCAATCACCCTGACGATCTCACTGCAAGGCCAATTAGTGCCCAACGGCCCATTCATCAGCGGGCCGCAGAATTTGTTCACGTGCAGCGGCCCCCCTATTCTGATCACCTGCACGACGCCCCTCAATGCCGTGCTCAACCCTGGGCAAGTTGAGACCGTGTCTTTTAACGTCTCTGCGCCGGCCCAGCCGCTTGCCGGGCCGTTCTTCAACTTCGCCAGCGTGAGCGGGGGCGGCGACCAAGACCCCAGCAACAACACCGGCAATGACCCCGTGCCCTTCTCGATCGCGCCGCCGCCCACCGGCACGCCGACCATCACGCCGCTCCCCACGCCGACGCTGACGCCGCTGCCCAGCATCACGCCGATCCCGACCATTACCCCGACGTTCACGGCGACGTTCATCCCGCCGCCGCCGACGCGCACGCCGCTGCCGCGCCCGGCCAATGCTGGCCTGGCCATTCCGATTCCGCCCAGCGGCATCAACGTGGTCGTCAACCGCGATGGCGTCAACATCCGCCTAATCCCGGCCATCGGGGCCGAGGTGCTCGGCTTCGTCAATGCTGGCACTGTCTTCGAGAATGTCGAGGCGCGCAGCCCCGATAACCAGTGGCTGCGCATTAACTTCCTCGGCCAGCAGGCCTGGATCGGCACGCCGGTCATCACTGTGTTGGCCGGCGACATCGAAGCGCTGCCGGTGGCCGACCCGCGCACCATCCCTTACGGTGGGTTTGAAAACCCGCGTGCTGGCCTCACCAGCGCCACCAGCCCGTTCACGGGCCGCTTGGCCGACAGCGGGCTGCGCCTGCGCGCCGGCCCCAGCCGCGCCTACCCAGTGCTGGCCAACGCCCCGCGCTACACAGTCTTCCCGCTGTTGGGGCGCACCGCCGATAACACATGGCTTCAGGTCAACTTTGAGGGCACGCTCGGGTGGGTGGCCGCCCAGTTCGTCGAGCTGTCCAGCATCGAAGCGTTGAGCGCGCTGCCCATCGATGGCATCGTTGCCGAAGCGCTGCCGATCAGCGACCCCGGCGTCGACAGCCTGAACGATACACTGCGTTTGCTGCGCGACCGGCTCGACCTGGCGCAGCCGTCGCTCGATGCGATCCGCGCCATCTGGACGAACATCGCGCTCGGCGGGCGCGCCGAGTGTGGGACGATCCCGGCGCGGCCCAGCAATTACAACATCGCCAATACCGTGCTGGCCCCGCACTTCGATACGCTCAACCCGCTGATCACGGACTTTAACGCGGCGATGACCTCCATCCGTCAAGCGATCGACCTGCTGCTGGGAGCGTGTGGTTTTGCCCAGCCGCCGGAAGGTCTGGTCGGAGAGGGCGCTGTCTCGCTGGCGCTGGAGGCCGTCAATGCGGCCGATGCGCTCTTCCTCAGCCTGCGCATCCGCCTCGAAGAGTTGATCCCGCCAGACCGTGTGCCCGGCCCCGACGAGTGCGTGTTCACCTTCCGCAACGAGAGCGAGATCGTGCCGCGCCTACTGCCCGGCCAGGTGCGCACCGGCGTCCTCAGCCCGCGGGTGCGCGTGCTCGGTTTCTGCTTTGATGCCGAGATCGGCGCCAGCTATCGCATTGAAGGCGTCCGTGCGAGCGGCAATATCCTGCCGTTGATCTCGGTCAGCGCATTTGCGAATCCGACGAACTTCATCGGCGTCGGCCGCATCGGCCAGGGCGAGTTTTATGTCTCCATCTCGCCGATCCTGATCCCGGAGACCGGCCAGTACATCGTGATCGTCAGCGATTTGAGCGATGCGCCCCGTCCTCAGCAGCTCGGCGGCGAGTTCGCGCTGCTGCTGACCGACGTGACCGGCATCAGCGGGCAGCTCGCGCCCGGCATCACGGTCGATGCGGGTGGTAACATCATCGTCAACCCACAGCCCGGCCAGATCATCGCGCCGCAGCCCGGCCAGCCGGTCGTCACAGTGGCGCCGCCAGTCAGTGGGCCGCAGCCTGGCGTCGTCTGCCCGTCGCTGTCGTTCACCTGCGCGCAGCTCCTCTCATGTGCTGAGGCTTTTGCCTGTTTGGCGGCGGGCAATCTATCGCTCGATCCGGAAGGCAACGGCATCCCATGCCAGCAGAATCTGTGCATTGGCTCGCCAGCGCAGTTCGTCACGCCGATCCCGACGGCGCCGATCCCGGGCAGCCGCAACTAGCGTTCGCGCCGCGCTCCCGCTGATGCGCATCAGCAGGAGCGCGGCTCCCCAACGCACAGCCGTAGCACAATCATCAGGCGACCGTAGACCGTTCCCCTGCGCGTTCCGTTATAATTGGCGTAACGCTGTGAGGAGTTTCGATCATGCCTTGCGACCAGCGCGCCCTGCGCGCCGCGGCCGGGCTGCTGTTTCTACTGCTGGCCGCTTGTAATCTATCTGTCCCCCAGGTGACGCCGACCGTCGCGCCAACGCACACGCCCAGCCAAACCCCGTTCTTCACAGCGACGGCGACGGCTTCGCCGACCTTCTCACCGACATTCACTCCTTCACCCACGCTGACGCCCTCGCCGACGGTAACCCTGCTGCCGACGGAAACGCCCTCAGGAACGCCGACTGAGACCCCGCCGCCGACGGAGACGTCGACGCCGACGGAGACGCCGACATGGACGCCGTCGCCAACGCCGACCAGCACAGTGACCAGCACGCCAACCGAAACGGCGACTGAGACCCCCCTGCCGACGGAGACGCCGACTTGGACGCCGTCGCCAACGGCGACCAGTACCCTGACCAGCACGCCAACCGAGACGGCGACTGAGACCCCGCCGCCGACGGAGACGCCGACATGGACGCCGTCGCCAACGCCGACCAGTACCCTGACCAGCACACCGACGGAGACGCCGACGCCATCGCCGACCAGTACCCTGACCAGCACACCGACGGAGACGCCGTCGCCGCTGCCGACGGAGACGCCGACGCCATCGCCCGTGCCAACGCTGACGCCGCTGCCGACGATCGGCCCGACGGCCACGCCAGCGCCGACCCTCACGCCGACGCCGACGATGACGGCGGAACCCCTTGTGCCGGTGCAGCCGCTGGGACTACCGCCCACGCCGGATGAACGTGCGGTCGCGTTTGCAGCCACGCTGACCGCGATCGCTGGCGCGGCGACGGCGCAGGCCGAGGCAACGGCCGTCGCGCAAACGCAGATCGCCGAGCTGCCGACCTTAGTGCCGATCGAACTGCCGACGATCGACGCGACGCCGACATTCATCACCGCCGCGCCTGGCACGCCGCCCGCCGTCGAAGTCACGCTGCCGCCGGAAGCCTTCCAAACGCCGGCCGATTTCGTCCCAGCGGCGCCGACGCCCCTTCCATCTCCGGAGCCGCTGCTGCAGCCGACGGCGATCATCCCGCGGATGATCGCGCCGACCGCGCCGCCGGAAATCTTCGCCCTGCCGCCGGAGACGCGCGCCTTCACCCTGACGACGATCGGCGGCCTCAGCGGCGCGCTCATGGAAGCGCCGGGGGGGATCGCCGTCCGCTTTGCCCAGCACCCGCTCAACCCATTCCGCTTCGCTGTGATCGATCCGGTCGGGCTGCTCTATCAGGTGCGCGATACGCGAACAGGAGGCCGTGAACGTTTTGAAGCGTCGCCGTTCAGCGCTTTCACGCCCGGCGCGCCGGAAGAGAACAGCGCGTACGTCACACAGGTGGCTTGGTCGCCTGACGGCACGATGCTCGCCTTTCTGGTCGATTCGCTGGCCGCTGAGCGCGATGGACGCCGGCCGCCTGCCTTAAACGATGGGCTGTGGTTGATGTTTTTCGATGGCGAGCGGCAGGCTGGCCCGGCCGTACATCTCTTCCGCGCTTGTCCGTATGAGGGCGCTCCGGTTTGCGATCTGGTCGACCGAACGGCCGGCCCCTACCAGTACCGCGCCCGCGCTTTCAGATGGAACGAGCAGAGCAGCGGGCTGCTCGTCGAACTGGATCTATTCGAAGACTCGATCTACCCGCGGGCGGTTGTGCCGCTGGCAGTGACGCCTGCGCAGACAGCAGGAAGCAGCCTGCGCGATGTCTTCCGCTATGACGGCGCGACATGGTCGCCCGATGGCCGCAGCCTGCTGCTGCATGGCGGCGGCGAGGATCGCCGTGCCGGGGTGCGCCGGCTGCCGTTCCCAGTGCCAGACCCCCCACTCGCAGCACCGCTGATCGACACGGCCACCGCCGGGCTGGCGTATGTGGCGAGCGCGGTCGAGCGTGCCGATGGCAGCCTGCTCTTGATCGGCTCACCCCTCGGCCCAGACAGCGCGCAGGCGCTTTACCGCGCCAGCGCCGGGCAGGTCACCCCGCTCGGCGGGCCGATCGGCATGGCCCCACCCAGCCGGATCGACTGGTCGCCCGACCGCTCGGCCGCGCTGGTGGTCACGCCGGGCATCGTCGAAGGCGCGCCAGTGCGCTATTTCGTGGCAAGCGAAGACGGCCGCGTCGAAGAAATCACGCTGGCAGTGGCCGGCGCGCTGGCGGTCGAATGGAGCCGGTGAGCGGCAAACATGCGCCATCTCAATTTCAATGCTACACTGAAGAAGATCCCGGAGCAGGTGCGATGATAGACCCAGACAAGTCACAACCGAACACGCGCACTGGGCGCGTACCGCGCATGGAACTGCCTTCAACGCCGCTGCACGAGCCGCCGCAACCGCCGCTCATGCTCGATATGGCCAGCGAGGAAAGCGAGCCGTCTGTCACATCGGCCACGGCGTCTCCGCCCGGAGAGGGGGAAGACCGCGCCAAACACGCTGACGACTCGGCGACGGCCAGCGCAAGCGGGATGGAACGCGTTTGATAGGCCGCGCGCCGAAGGAAAGCGAGGCCGATCTATTGCCAGTCCGCCTCACCTGACGTATAAATGAAGCGCCGTCCATTCAGCAGAGAAATGCCACGATGGCAGCAAACGCGCCCGACGAATTCATCGGGAAGACATTCGGCCAGTTTGAGATCCTTGACGAGATCGGTCGTGGCGGCATGGCCACGGTTTACCGCGCCCGCCAGCTTTCGATTAACCGAATCGTTGCGGTCAAAGTGCTGCCGCGCGCCCTGCTGCACGACCCAACCTTTTACGAACGCTTCATGCGCGAGGTGGATATCATCGCCCACCTCGAACATCCGCACATCCTGCCGATCTTCGATTACGGCGAGGCCGACGGCGTGCCCTTCATCGCCATGCGCTATCTGGCCGGGGGCAGCTTCGCCCGTTGGCTGCGACGTGGGCCGCCGCCGCTCGATGCGCTCGCGCGGCCGGTCATGCAGATCGCACAGGCGCTGGACTATGCCCACCGCCAGTCGATCATCCACCGAGATTTGAAGCCGGGCAACATCCTGCTGGATGACCACGGCAATGCTTACCTGACCGATTTCGGCATCGCCCGCGTGATCAACAGCAGCCTGACTGGCAGCGCGTTGATCGGCACGCCTGCTTACATGAGCCCCGAGCAGGCACACGGGCTGCCGCTCGATGGGCGTTCGGACATTTACTCGCTTGGGGTGGTCTTGTTCGAACTGCTGACCGGGCGCGAGCCGTTCGAGGCGGAGACGCCGGTTGCACTGCTGCTGAAGCACATCAACGAACCGATGCCGTCGCCGCTGGCGCTGCGCCCAGACTTGCCGCCCGAAGTGGAGGCGGTCATCTTCAAAGCGACCGCCAAACTGCCTGACCAGCGCTATGCGACCGCCAGCGCGCTGGCAGCAGCTTTCGCCACCGCAATCGAGCCGGCGACGCGCCCCGGCCTCGCCACGGTCATCGATGATGACACGCCGACGATCGTTCCGGAGGCCGGCACACCGCCGCAGATGACGCCGCCAAGCGGCACGGTCGCAGGCGGCGGGCAGCCCATCACCGGTGCAATGACCGCCGAGCCCCGCCGTCCTCGCCGCGCTGCGATGCTGCTGGCGGCCGGCCTGCTCAGCATCGTCGCGATCGGCGCGGCGGCCGTCTTGACCATCGCCAACGCCGGCAGCGGCGATCCGCCGCAGGTGCCGACGCCGACCGCCTTTGACAACGGCCAGCGCATCGCAGGGGCGCACTATGCCATCAGTGTGCCGGCCGGCTGGGAATACATCGATCGATCGACCGATGAGCTGCCGACGCAGATTTGGCGGCAGGATGACAACGCTTACATCGGGGTGACCGTCGTCGAAACCAGCAGCGGGGCGCGCGGGGTCATTCCTCTGATCGAAACATACAGCCCAGCAGGCGGGGTCGTCCCGCTGATCGAGGCGTACAGCGCAGCGCGCTATGAGCGCCCAGGCACGGGGTATGCGTTCATCGATGCGGCGGCGGCGCCTAACGGCACTGTGCGGCGCAGCTACCGGCTCGAGGGCGCAGCTGATCCCTCGCTGCCGCCTGGGCAAACGGATGTCTTTTTTATCCCGCGCGAAGATCTCCTGATCGTGCTTGAGCTGTACGCCAGCGACAGCCTCGGCAATGCGATCGTCCCGCTTTACCAGCAGGTGCTCGACTCGCTGACCGAACCGTGATGCAAAACGGCGCGCTCCGTTGAGAGCGCGCCGTACAGCGTTTCACAGCCGATGCCGTGCGAACAGATCAGGCCTCGGCCTGCGCTTCAGCAGCTTCGTCGAGCGGCTGCAAAGTCTCCTCGCGTTCGCCCAGCCAGTTGATCGCCATCAGCGCGGCGGCGCAGCCTTGCCCGGCTGCCGTGACTGCCTGCCGGAAGACATCATCATGGATCTCGCCGCCAGCGAACACGCCCTCAACATTGGTTCGCATCCGCTCGTCAACGATGACGTAGCCGGCCGCGTCGGTCTCGATCTGCCCGCCGAAGACGGCGCTGTTTGGCGTGTAGCCAATGAAGATGAAGACGCCATCGATGGGATGCTCGCGCGTCTCGCCGGTTTGCACATCGCGCAGCGTCACTGCGTGCACCGTGTCTGTGCCCTTGATCTCGTCAACGACGGTGTTCCAGATGAAGCGGATCTTGGGGTTGGCGAAAGCGCGCGTTTGCAGCGCGATGCTGGCGCGCAGCTCATCGCGTCGATGGACGATCGTCACGCTGTTGGCGAACTTGGTCAGGAAGATAGCCTCCTGCAGGGCAGAGTCGCCGCCGCCAACGACGATGATCTCCTTGCCGCGGAAGAAGAACCCATCGCAGGTGGCGCAGTAGCTCACGCCGCGGCCGATGAATTCGTTCTCGCCCGGGATGCCGAGCTGGCGCGGGCTGGCGCCGATGGTGACGATCACCGCATCGGCGGAGTAGGTGGTACCATGCGTCTTGACGATGAACGGCGTCCCGCGGCTGAAATCGACCTCGGTCACCAGGTCGTAATCAAAGCGAGCACCAAAGCGTTCGGCCTGCGCGCGCATCCGTTCAGCCAGCTCGGGCCCCTGCACGCCTTCCGGAAATCCGGGGAAATTATCGACATCGTGGGTGGTGGCGATCTGCCCGCCAAGCCGCGAGCCGGTGATGACGACGGTGCTCAACTGGGCGCGCGCAGTGTAGAGCGCAGCGGTCAGCCCTGCCGGGCCAGACCCAATGATGACGACACGTACTTTTTCCATAGGTTTCTGTTCAATCCTCTTGTATTGATGACTGGATAAGACCGCTGTTCTCGGCAATGATGATGCTCAGCAGCGCCTGGTATTCCTCGTTACATTCGGCGCAGCACTGCAAATGTTCTTCCACGGCTGGCAGCAGCTCGTGAAGTTTGGCGCCCTTAGCGACCAGTTCGGCGAGCGATGCCAGTTTCTGGCTGCACGTTTCGCAGTCAATGCCGCCATCGCGATGGTCTTCGAAGATCGATAGGATGAGATGTTTTAACTGCGCATCCACTTGCTCAGCACCTGTTTGCTGCCGTGCTGAATAGTGGACGCCGTACACAGCAGCGATCTTACCCGTTCAATCTTGAAAGAGGTTGACGACGTAATCGGTGGTGATGCCCTCCGCCTCGAGATGCGCCTTGAGTTTGCGCCGGGCATCGTGCAGCAGTTTGTACAAGGCATTGCGATTGGTGCCCATCTGCTCGGCCACCACTTCAAGCGGCACGCCGCGCATGGTGACGGCCACCAGCGCGCGGAACTGGCGTTCGGTCAGCACATCGTACAGTGCCGCGCGAATCTTGGCGGCGACTTCAGCCTGTTCGGCGGCGCGCTCTGGCCCGGGCGAGGGGCTGCCGCCGAGCGGGTTGGCGTTCACTGGCAGCAGGTCGCCCTCAGCAGTGAGATCTTCCAGGCTGAAATCTCGGTAGCGCGCGCGGCGCAGATCGCTGATGGCCACGCGCACGGCGATGCGCGTCGCCCAAGTGGTGAACAGGCTGTCGCCGCGAAAGCTGTCGAGGTTTTCGATGACGCGCAAGGTGGCGTCTTGGGCGAGGTCTTCGGCCATCCGCGTCAGTTCTTGATGCGACAGGTGCGTCAGATCGCTGCGTTCACGGCTTAGGTAATAGAAAATGCCGCGCTGCAAACGCGCTTTTAGATCCAGCAGTGCCTGGGCCTGGGCCTCGCCGCCAGCGCGTAAGTCTGCCAACCATTGATCGTTGCTGCGTTCCGCCATGTCCTCACCACGCTCTGCAGCGCCTACCGCGCCCATGATACCACGCCTGAAGCCGAAGAGCTTTTTGTCGTCGCGCGCTCAACGGCTCAGAAAAGCGGCAATCTGCGCTTCTGCTTCGTCTACACTGATGCCATCGCGCGCCCAGTCGAACGCGGCCGGCACGCCAGAGGCCACCCCACGTGCGGGCAGGCGGAACGGCTTCCACAGGGCAAGCGCGCGCTCTGGCGGCACGTAGGGTGCGTAGCGCGCCGGGTCAGACGGGCCGAAGATCATCACGGTGCGCGCGCCCGCTGCTGCTGCCAAATGCGTCAACCCCGTGTCGTTGCCGATGTAGAGGCGCGCTGACGCCGCTAAGGCGCCGATGGCGCCAAACGACAGGCCGCCGGCGATGATCAGGCGCGGCGCGCGCATGCGCGCATCCACCGCGGCCAGGATCGCACCGTCGGCTGGGCCGCCGAGCAGGACGATGCCAGTCTCAAGGCGCGCCGCCAGCCGATCGGCGAGTGCGGCGAACGATGCGGGCGGCCAGCGTTTGTCGTCAAAGACCATGCCCGGGTTGCGCCCACCCGCCGGGTTGATGACGAGATAGCCGCGCGCAGCGCCGGGCCAGCCAGCCAGGCGCGCCTCGGCCTCAGCGCGATCTTCGTCTCGAACCGGCACGTTGGCATAACAGCCGGTCGTCTCGACGCCGAGCGCCCGCAGCACATCCAGATAAACTTCGGCTTCATGACGCGCGACGTCCGGATCGATCGGCGCGCGGATCGTATAGCCAAAACCGCGGCCAGCGCTGTCGATGCCAGCGCGATGCGGGATGCCGGTCAGCAGCAGGGCGGCGCTCATCAACGGCGAGCGCACCAGCGAGACGGCCAGATCGAAGCGCCGGCCGCGCAGCAGCCGAACAAAACGCAGCAGCGCCGCCGGCGTTCGTACCGGCAGCGCCGCCGGCCCCGTATCGATGATCCGGTCGAGCAGATCGTGCCGCTCAACGACGCCCTTCGACCAGCTTCCAACGGCCCATTCAATTTCGGCATGGGGATAGGCGCGCCGCAAAGCGCATAAAGCGGCCGTCGCCAGCACGACATCGCCGATGCAGCACGGCAGGATCAGGACGATGCGGCGCGGGTTGGCAAGGGGCTGCCGCTGGGGCAGCACCCGGCCAAGCAGATCATACAGCGTCACGACGCGGGATTATAATGCAAAGACAAGGCGCGCCAGCAGCCACAATACCAGCGCGATGAATAAAAACAATAGACTAGAACGAATACTTCGATACTTTTTATCAACAATGACCGCTTTAGCATGAATTTGAGCGATCACGCTCATTTTGACATCATCCATTGTCAAGGCCATGAACTGCTTAACATACGCCGCTTCCTCAAGGGCGGCCGCTGTCCCAAAAAAGAATAGATTTTTCTGTTTTGCGGCGCCGCTTAGCTTGGGACGCGCGCTTGACAGCGCAAAGTAGATCGAAATGAGCAGCGCTACAATCATGAGTAAACTAATGGCAACAGCGAAGCGCTCCAGTGGTCGCGAGCCAGCAGTGACCAGCGCACTAGAAAGGGCGCCCGGGTTAAGCGCGATCGATGCGACGAGGATCGCATTGGCACCCATGATCAACTGGGCTTTGGTATCGGCAATGCTGATTTGCATATCCATACTCATATGCAGCATGTATACCAGCCGCGTAAAATCGATGTTAGCAGCGGCGACTGTCACCGTATTCAGCTGAGCAACAGCAGGAGGCAGCTTTTCAACCACGATCGATCCTTCACAAAAATGCAGCGAACCTTTCCTCGCAGCATAACATGAAGTTGTGGCAAATTTATATGAACTTAATGAACGACAAAAGCGGCCACAGCAAGGGCCACGGCCGCCTTTGTTCGAGCAGGTCTCGCGATGCGCTAGGCGATGGCGCTGAGCGCCGACGGGCTTACGTCCAGCCGGATCGACGGCGACATGGTCGAGGTGATGGCGGCGCGCTTCATGTACACGCCTTTGACCGCCGCCGGCTTAACGCGCATGACCGCCTCGATGACGGCCTGCGCATTCTCGAACAGCTTCTCCTCGTCAAAGCTGGCCTTACCGATCGGGATATGCAGGTTGCCAGTTTTATCGTTGCGGAATTCGACGCGGCCAGCTTTCAATTCCTGCACCGCACGGCCGATATCTTCCGGCTGCACGACCGTGCCGGCTTTCGGGTTCGGCATCAAGCCGCGCGTGCCCAGGATGCGGCCGAGGCGGCCGACCTTCGGCATCATGCTGGGAACCGCCAGCGTGGCCTCAAAATCGAGCCAGTTCTCCTTCATGATGCGGTTGATGACCTCATCATCGGCGATGTAGTCTGCGCCGGCGGCTTCCGCAGCGCGGGCGTCTTCACCCTCAGCGAAGACGAGCACGCGCACCGTTTTGCCTAAACCGTGCGGCAGCATCACCGTGCTGCGTACCTGTTGATCGCTGTGGCGCGGGTCGATCCCGAGGCGGAAATGGAGTTCGATCGTCTCATCGAACTTGGCGTTGGCAAGCTGCTTGACGAGCGCGATCGCTTCCCTCAGCGGGTAATTTTTCTCGCTGTCGACCAGCTTTTGCAGTTCAAGATAGCGTTTGCCGTGTTTTGGCATGGTCTTCTTCTCCTGTGGTAGCTCGCGGGCGCCGTGCGCCCTCCCACGATCTCAAGCGTTGATGGGCACTAACGCGCTGGCTTAGTCCACCACCTCGACGCCCATCTGGCGAGCGGTGCCCTCGATTTGGCGCATGATCGAGTCGATGTTGGTGGTATTCATATCTTTGAGCTTCACCTCGGCGATCTCACGCACCTGCTGGCGCGAGATTTTGCCGACCTTCTGCACTAACGGATTGGGCGAGCCTTTCTGAATGCCCGCCGCCTTCATAATCAGGAAAGGCGTTGGCGGGCTTTTCAGCTCAAATTTGAACGAACCGTCGCTGAAAATCGTGATCTCTGCCGGCACGATCTCGCCGATGCGGTTGGCGGTGCGCGCATTATACTCTTTGCAGAAGCCCATCAGGTTAATGCCATGCTGCGCGAGCGCCGGGCCAATGGGCGGGGCCGGGTTGGCTTTTCCCGCCTGAATTTGCAGGGTGACGACTGCTTTGATCTTCTTCGCCATGCTTGGTTCCTCGTTTCAGAGCGTTAACACGAACGGCCGCAGCGGCGCGCTGGCCCTCGTTAAACCTTTTCCACTTCCAAAAAGTCAAGCTCAACCGGCGTATCGCGCCCGAAGAAATTGACCATCACGCGGACTTTTGATTTATCCGGATCGATCGCCGCCACCGTGCCGATGAAATCGTTGAAGGGGCCATCGATGATGCGCACGCGCTGGCCCACTTTGAACGTGACCTTGACCTTGGGCGCATCGTCGGACATGCGATCGAGGATTTGTTTAACTTCCTCTGGCCGCAGCGGCGTTGGTTCGTTGCCCATGCCGACGAAGCCGGTGACGCCCGGCGTGTTGCGGACGACGTACCACGAGTCTTCATCCATCTTCATCTCGACCAGGATATAGCCGGGGAAGACGCGGCGCTCGACCGTGCGGCGTTTGCCATCCTTCACTTCAATTTCTTCTTCAGTCGGCACGATCACGTCGAAAATCTTGTCGCGCATGCCCATCGTTTCGATGCGCTGCTTGATCGACCGCTCGACCTTGTTTTCCTGTCCGGAATAACAGTGGACGACATACCACAGTTTCTCATTAGAGGGCTTGACGCGCCCCTCCTCGATCAGGATCGATGTCCCCTCATCCTCGCCTTCCGGCGCATCGTCCAAATAGACGGGTTCGGGGTCGTAATCTTCCTTCTCGAAGCGTTCAAACTCGTTCATCAGATTGCGTTTTCTACAGGTTAGCTCGGTTGAGAGCGGCGGTACAGGATGTACCCGACGACGATCGCGATCCCCATGAAGATGAGCAGGACGACCGGCGTGCCCAGGCCGATGCGGAACAGCTCGGTGAAACCGAAGCTGATCGCGCCCAGCACGATCGACGAAATGATCAATGCGACGAGGACGATGCTGGTCAATCGGCGCGTTTCTTCGCGCGTCGGCCAGATGACCTTCTGCACTTCAGAGCGAACGCCCTCAAAATACTCGCGAAGGCCGTTGAAAGCGCGAACGAAGATGTTGCCTTTCTCTTCCTGCTTCTCTTCGAGCTGGCGGCGGCTGGGGGTCGCGCGGCCCTTGCCGACCGTCAACCCGCGCTCTACATGCTCGTCTCCCGTTTCAACGATCTCGGCAGCAGGTGCAGCAGCTTGGGCACGGCGCCGCCGCCGGCGGCCGGCTTCCTGCTCTCCAACGGTGTTTTCGGCTGGCATGGGTCTCTCCTTAGCCATAAACCCAACTGCGCTGTGCGGTGCCCAGCTCTCAGCACAGGGCATCGCATCGGTGTTGCATGATGTAAAACACCGCCGCAAGCGACGGTGTTTCAGAACCTTTGAGGCAGGGGCACTAGGATTCGAACCCAGAACAACTCTTTTGGAGAGAGTTATGATGCCATTTCACCATGCCCCTGTGAAACGACGATTTGTTCTGAAGTCTACACGATCACCGGTCGGCCGTCAACAGTGCATACGTCGCTCGCCCGGCGCGCCGGCGCGATCACTTCGTCTCGCGGTAGATCACGTGGCGGCGCACCAGCGGGTCATACTTCTTCAGTTCGAGACGCTGCGTATCGTTGCGGCGGTTCTTCTGCGTGTAGTACATGTGGCCGCTTTCGGTACTGCGCATCTTCACGAGGACGCGATTCCCCTTCTTCGCCATAGTCGTTCATCTCGCTTCTAGATCTTGCGGAAAACAGTTTGAAAAGAGCCTTTGATGGGATTTGAACCCATGACCCCGTTCTTACCAAGAACGTGCTCTACCCCTGAGCTACAAAGGCGCGCTGCAAATATCAACATGGTTGTCAAGTGGGCCGAGCAGGACTCGAACCTGCGAAGGCTTCCGCCAGCGGATTTACAGTCCGCCCCCTTTGCCGCTCGGGACATCGACCCTCAACGCGTTGGCAGAGCTTCCGATGGGACTTGAACCCATAACCTGCCGCTTACAAGGCGGCTGCTCTGCCGATTGAGCTACGGAAGCATTGCTGATCAGTATACCATGCGCCGCCGCCGCGCTCAAGCTGAAGTTTAAGGCGCGCTGCCTCAACTTTCACCTGAATTCTATAGAGGTGCTTCGGGGTTGTCAATCCAAAATTCAGCCGGCGGGCCCCTGTCCATAAAACTGCCGATACAGGCGCTGCTGCGCTTCAAGCTGCCGATCGACCCACGCCCGATGATCTGGCCGCGGCTCGATCGTGCGGGCGACGGCCGGTTCGTAGGCCATGACCGGAGCGCCGCGGCCGTGCTGGATAAGCAGGGCGATGCCTTTGGCCGTGGGTTCGCGTTCGGCGATCAGGCGCAGCGGTCTCCCCAGTGCATCGGCCAGCATCTGCGCCCATGCTTCCCCTTTTTCGAGCGCGCCGCCACCTGCCAGCACGAACTCGCCCGGCTTCCCCAGCAGGTCGTCGATCAGCCGCAGGCGCAGGGCGACTCCCTCCAGCAGCGCCTGTAAGATGTCGATCGGCGTGGTATTGAGGCGCAGGCCATGCAGCGTGCCGGTCGCAAAGTCGCAGTAACCGGGGCTGCGCTCGCCAGCGAGCAGCGGCAGCGCGACCAGCCCATGCGCGCCGGGCGGGCGCGTTCGCAGTTCCCGCTCGGCGGTTTCGGCATCGAAGCGCAGCGTCGCCAGCGCCCATTGATAAATGCTGCCCCCTTCGCTGGTCGCCCCGCCGATCAAGTGGCGC
>DAOTYT010000285.1:0-2685 GCA_034434615.1 Anaerolineae bacterium
CCATTTGCGGTGATCAATATCCCCTCGATCGTCTGGCGAGTTCTCCCTGAAGCGCCCCAGATTGGTTACTTACAGATCATGCGCTTCACCAGCCGCACGCCGGCTGAAGTCGAAGAAGCGATTGCGGATCTTCGCCAGCAGGGCATCGAGTCATTGGTGCTCGACCTGCGCGGGAACACAGGCGGTTTGCTGCAAGAATCGATTCGCGTGGCCGATGCTTTTCTTGATGGCGGCGTGATCGTCTACGAACGCAGCAGCTCTGGAGAGCGCGCCCTGCGAGGTTCTGCTGGGGGCGCAGCGCTCGACCTGCCTCTAGTGGTATTGGTAAACCAGCGAACGGCCAGCGGTGCAGAGTTGGTAGCCGGCGCGTTACAGGACCGCGATCGTGCTTTGTTGATCGGACAAGCGACTTACGGAAAAGGCACTGTCCAGCAGATCTTCCCGCTCTCTGATGGCTCATCGCTTCACGTTACATCATCCGAGTGGTTCACGCCGGCGCGCCAGCCGCTTGATCGGGTCGGCCTGACGCCTGATATCGTCATGATCCCCGATGCGGAAGGCCGCGATGTGGAATTGGACGAAGCCATCCGCCAACTTCAGTCCGAGCTTGCCGCTGTGAGTATGCTGCCATGACTGAAGGGATCAAAGTGATCAGCCGCAATCGCAAAGCGGCACACGACTATCATCTCGAGGATACGTATCGTGCCGGCTTAGTGCTAACCGGGCCCGAGATCAAGTCGATCCGCGCCAACCGGATCAATCTGCAAGATGGCTACGTAGAAGAGCGAGGGGGAGAGCTGTGGCTTGTTGGCGTGCATATTTCGCCTTATGAACAGGCTGGCACTTACGGCTATTCCGACCCGCTGCGTCCGCGTAAGCTGCTGCTGCACAAGCGTGAGATTCGTCAAATTGTGAGCCGCATGCGCGAGCGAGGCTACACCGTCGTGCCAACCATGGTCTTCTTAGAGCGGGGCAAAGCTAAAGTTGAGATCGCGCTGGCACGCGGCAAAAAACTGTATGACAAGCGTGCTGCGCTCGCCAAGCGCGATAGCGAGCGTGAAATGCGCCACGCCCTTAAAGCGCGTTATCAAGAATGAACTGGCCGCACTCGCTGCGTGAAATCAATAACCTGCCTGAGCCAGAAAAACAGGCCATCTACCGCACACTGCTGCCCCAGTGGCTGTTCGAGCGCTATGATATTGACCGCGAGACCCTCACGTTTGCGGGCAGGCAAGTCGTCTGGTTTCGCTGCCCGGCTGGCACGCGCGCTGCTGAAATCTCAGTCAAGCGCCGCGCAGGCGACATTGACCCGATGCTGTATTTGAACATGGCCGATACGTTCAACCATCAATTGTTAGTCTTGTTGGTAGTGGTCAACGATCCTGACGCGCCGCGCTTTAACATCGATCGTGATGAGGAAGGCAATCCTACGCAGCTCGGGACGACCTCGCGCAATCTGGCGGCTGAAGAAGCAGCGATGGAGGCTGGCCTCGCGCCGGGACAGGTAAGAGCAGGCTTGCGTGGCTTTAAACAATTGGTGCCGATCTTTGAAGACTTCGTCGCCCATATGGGGCATGACATCTTTTTCATCGAACCGCTGGCCTATCACAATGCTATCGTATTCGAGCGCTACGGATTCAGCTACGTCCGAGGGCTGCAGGAAATGCAGCGAATCCATCGAGAATTTCAACCGGGCGGAGACCTGTACCGGCGGCTAACGCCTTCAAATCCATTCCGCAAACCGGAATACTGGCGCTCTGTGCGAGGGCGCTCATGGGCGATCCACGATGGGATTTTGGGTCATCCGTTCACGGGCTTCCAAATGTATCGCCGGTTGGGAGATCCACCGAAGATCAACACGTTTCCTGATGCGGAATGGTGACGTTGCACGATTGACGATTAAGCGTTCTCAGTTAGAATAAAGAAGATGCTGCGCCCATAGCTCAGTGGATAGAGCATTGGTCTTCGGAACCAACGGTCGGGGGTTCGAATCCCTCTGGGCGCGCTGAGATTGTCTTGATCTGGCATACGCCTGCTGTTACAATGCTGGTGTACGTCATAAGCCCCATTCGTCTAGAGGCCTAGGACGTGGCCCTCTCAAGGCCAAAACAGGGGTTCGATTCCCCTATGGGGCACAGAAAGCGCTTTGCATAATTACTGCGAGGCGCTTTTGTTTCACTTCAAGGGGGATGGAAGTCTCGCTAAGAAAAGATTATTCAAACATTTATCTCCAAAGTTTGGCGCGGCGTGCTAATATCATAAAGAATAAATTTCAAAAGCGGGATCATCTCCAAATGCTAGCCTCTCCGTGACGGCCCCCGTCATAAGTTAAGCAGGTCCCGATTCGATACGCTATACTAATAAAGGTGCATATGCACTTCAGCCCACTAGTATGCTGTCTTGAAATACTCCCGAGCCGCTCGACCGGCAGTTGAGAGGGTCTTCGATGGAATACGCACTCGTCATCGCTGTGCCGTTCGTGCTTGCGATCTTGATCACTGCCTCACGCGGCCGGTTTACAGCGGCGCAGCAGGGGTGGTTTACTGCCGTGATCATGGCAGTTCTGACCGGATTTTGGCTGGCCCAACTGCCCATCATCAGCGAAGCACCTCAACTGTTCAGCATCGCGTGGATGCCACAAATTAGTCTGAACCTCACTCTGTATCTTGATGGGTTAGCGCTGCT
>DAOTYT010000286.1:0-7818 GCA_034434615.1 Anaerolineae bacterium
CCACGGCCGACCAGCGCCGGCGCCATCTTCGGATAGAACGCGTCATAAGTCGCCGTCAGGCCAACCTGCACAGCGAGGCCGCGAGCGCGGCCGGCGCGTTCCAGCGCGCTGGTCAGCGCCCAGTTCGGCAAGGCTGGATATTGCAACGGCAGATAAGCGCTCGATGTTCCCTCGAAACGGGCAGCGCCGCTCGCAATGACGTATGTCCCGAGCGGCGCGCCGACGCCCATCATTGTGCCGACGCGAACGATCGCCTTAACACCCAACTGAGACAGCTCCTCGAGGGCAATAGCCGCTGAAGGCGCACCGATACCTGAACTCACCACAGATACGCTTCGCCCGCCATGCCGCCCGCTGAAAGTCACGAATTCCCGATTGCGGGCGATAAGGTGCGCGTCTTCGAGCTGGCATGCTGCTCGCTCCACTCGCGCTGGGTCGCCAGTGAGCAGCACCAGCTCGCCCACTTGGCCGGGAGCACATTTTAGATACAGCGTCTTTTCAGTCATTGACCAAAATGCTCCTTACCGCGCGCCTCAACTTCACTCCATGTTGGCAGGCGCGTTTGACAGCCGATCGCCTCAACGACGAACGACGCCACGACGGCACCCCAACGCGCACATTGGAGCGGCACATCGCCGCGCAGCATGCCGGCCAGAAAGCCGGCGGTAAAGCCATCACCAGCACCAACTGGGTCCACCACATGGACGGGAACTGCATCCACATGCCAGCATCCTTCAGCCGTCAAAACATCGGCGCCTGCGGCCCCGCGTGTGACCACCAGACAGCGCGTGACTGGGCTGAGCAGCGCTTCGATCGAACTGATGCCCAGCGCCGCGGTGACGAACTCGGCCTCGATGCGGTTCATTAAAATCAGCGTGCTGTGCTGCGCAAATTTGGCGATAGTGCCGGGGGAATAAGCGAAAATATCGGGCTTAAGCTGCCATGCGAGCGCGATGCCGCGCGCCGTGATCTGCTCGACGAACTGGCGATTGTGCTCGTA
Source organism: Anaerolineae bacterium (assembly GCA_034434615.1). Taxonomy (GTDB): domain Bacteria; phylum Chloroflexota; class Anaerolineae; order Aggregatilineales; family Phototrophicaceae; genus Flexifilum. The sequence goes on from DAOTYT010000286.1 coordinate 1,001, forward strand.
TGCGCCGACGGTGACCAATCCCCAGCGCAGGCTTTCGAGGCCAGTTAGCGTTAAATCGTCCGACCATGCATCAGCAGCGCCCGCGTAGAAGAAATTTTGATACTCGCCAGCGGGGTTGCGAAACAAATAGCTGAATGAAGTGTGCGTCTTTGGCAAAACGATCAGGTTGCGCAGATCAACGCCCTCAGCGGCGAGCTGCGCGCGGTAGCGCTGGCCACGCCGGTCATCACCGATCACAGCCGCCACCCCGGCCGTAAACCCCAGCCGCCGCAGCCCAACCGCGACGTTTGCCCCGCAGCCGCCCATCGTCGGCACGAGTTCATCGGGCATATCGCACAAGATGAGCGCGGTATTGCCCACTTCCGGGCTGTGCGAGACCGGGATGATATAGTCGAGGCTTGGATAGCCCGAAGCCAGCACATCCATGCGTTAGGCCTTGGCGTTTGCTCGGGCTGCCATCAGCGCCAGCGCCTCTGCAGCTGGCAGCACGCGTCCCATATATTTGCCAATATCTTCCAAATTGGCTTCGTGCAGGTGAGGCTTATCGGTCGCCACGCATTCCTGCGGCACCACGACATGGTAATTGCTGGAGAAAGCATCCTGCGCCGTCGCGCGGATGCAGACATTGGTCTTGGTGCCGGCCAGAAATACGGTGTCGATGTGATTATCGCGCAGGATCAAATCAAGATCGGTGCCGGCAAAAGCGCTGTACCGCCGTTTGGTGATCACGTAATCCTCAGGCTGCGGGTCAAGGCCGGGCGCCAGTTCAACGCCAGGGGTGCCCGCCTCACAGTGGGCGCGCACGTGTTCAAGCTCCCAGTCGCGCTTGCCCGGCCGGTGCGCATCGATCACCCAAATGATGAGCGCATTGTGCGAGCGCGCCGCCTCAACGAACGAGGCTACAGCCGGCACTAAGGCCGCTGACATCGGGTTGGCGACCTTGCCGATCTCAAGATCGGTGAAATCGCGCACCATGTCAATCACCAACACAGCCATCCCATTCATGCGGTCGTCCCCTTTTTCATCTCCTGTCGAATCGACACGATCACCAGCATGATCACCACCATGAGATAAGGCAGCATCTGGAAGAACTGCGGCGGCGTGTTGCTGACCGTTTGCAGCCGGAACTGGGCGGCTTCGAAAAAACCGAACAACACGCAGGCAAAGGCCGTCATAGCGGGCCGGCCTGCTGCGAAATAAACCGCGGCCAGCGCGATAAAACCGCGCCCGCCCGTCATATTCTCACGGAACAATGCCAGATCGGACACCGCCAGATGCGCGCCGGCCAGCCCGCAGAGTGCGCCGCCGAGGATCAACGCGAGGTAGCGCACCCTGCGGGCCGAAATACCCGCCGTCACAGCTGCCTCGGCATTTTCGCCGACCGCGCGCAGATGTACCCCAAGATAAGTTCGATAAAGGAAGATCGCCGTCAGCGGAATGGCAGCCCATGATATGTAGACCAGCGGTGAGTGTTGAAAGAAGACGCGTCCCACGTAGGGGATCTCAGCCAACAGGGGCACCTGCCAGCGCTGAAGCGCTGTGAAGCCGCTGGGCGCAAAGGTACCGCTGGTGCCATATAACGACTGAAGCAGATAAGCGGTTGCCCCCAAAGCGAGGAAATTAAACGCTAACCCAGTGATGATCAGGTTAGCGCGCAGGTCGGTCGTCAGCAATGTGAACAGCGTGCCGAGCGCCGCGCAGATCACGACTGCAAACAGCACGCCGATCCATGCCGAGCCGGCCTGAAAACCAATCACGACGGCGCAGAAAGCGCCGACCAGCATTAACCCCTCCAGCGCGATATTGATCAGACCGACGCGATAACTGAGCAGCCCTGCCATGCCAGCCAGGATGAGCGGCGTGGCGAGGCGCAGCGTTGAGGCGGCGACGTTCGCGATCAGATCGGGGGCTTCCATAATAGTTTAGTTCCCCTCCCGTGCTGGCAGCGCTGGTCCTGTCGTTCCAGTAGGCGGCGCTGCGGTTCGCCGGCGACGCAGCCAATCAAAACTGATATCGATGGCGATGAAGAAGATGATCAGCGCGACGAGGACATCGACCAGATCGCGCGGGATCCGCGTGAACAGTTCCATGGTCGAGCCGCCGCTGCGCAGCGCGCCAAAGAACAGCGCCGCCAGCAGCACGCCAACCGGCGACCCCCGGCCGAGCAGCGCGACGATGATGCCGTCAAACCCTAAACCCTGCGAGAAGCCAGCCACAAAGCGATAATGCACGCCGAGCACCTGCCCAGCCCCAGCCAAACCGCCGATCAGCCCGCTGATGAACATGACGATGACGATGATGCGCCGCACTGGCATGCCCGACCAGCGCGCAAACAGCGGATTCGTGCCAAGCACGCGAATCTCATATCCAAGCGTGAGCCGGCGCATCAGGATGATCACTGCGATCATCACACCGATCGCGACGAAAAAACTAAGGTTCCACTGCGAGCGCGGAAGAATGCGCGCGAGCTGTGCCTGCGGCGCGACTTCGGCGGACATCGCATTGGCCATGCCCGGCACCAAAAATGGGCCGTTGACCAGATAATCGGTGAACAAAATGGCGACATAGTTCAGCATGATCGTCGTCACCACTTCATCCACTTTGTAGCGCGCCTTGAGGTAACCAGGCACTGCGCCCCACACCCCGCCGGTGAGAGCGGCAGCAGCAAATGCCAGCGGGATCAACAGTAGACCGGGCAGATCAATCAGCGTGAAACCCACCCAGGCCGCCGCGAACGCCCCGATATAAAGCGATCCTTCAACGCCGACGTTGAACACGCCAGCGCGAAAGGCCACCAGCGCAGCCAAGCCCGTGAAGATCAGAGGGGTAGCGGCCAGCAGGGTATTGGCGATGGCGCGTTCGCTGCCGATCGCTGAGTTAATCAGTACGGAGTAAGCGTTCACCGGGTCTTTGCCTGAAACGACCATGATGATCGCGCCGGCGGCGAAGGCCAGCGCCAGCGTGATCAAGATGCGGCCAACAGCCAGCGCCTGCGTCTTCATAGCGATAAGACTTCCTGGGGCGAGCGCCCAGCCATCAGCAGGCCGAGCTGCTCGCGCGTTGCGGAACGGGCATCGAGTTCAGCGGTGACGCGGCCTGCGTACAGCACAACCAGCCGGTCGCTGATCGCCAGCAGCTCATCGAGATCGGCCGAGATGAGCAGCAGGCCAACGCCGCGCGCGCGCAGCGTCAGCATTTGCCGGTGAACGAACTGTGCCGCCCCTACGTCGAGGCCGCGCGTGGGTTGGGCCGCGATAACGACCACCGGCTCAGTGGCCAACTCGCGGGCGATCACGACCTTCTGCGCATTCCCCCCGGAAAGCGTTTTGACGTGCACGGTCGGATCAGGGGCGCGAACGTCGAAAGCCCGCATCAGGTCAGCCGCCCATGCTTTGATCGCTTTGACGTTAAGCACACCATAGCGCGACTGAGGCGGCAAATGATAGCGCGTGGCGATCAGGTTTTCCCAGATCGTCAAGTCGCGGCTTAGCCCCTCTTCGTTGCGATCCTCGGGGATCAACGCCAGTCCTAGCTCGCGGCGAGCGCGCCCGTTCAGCCGTGTGCAGTCAACCGCGCCGATAGCGAGCCCCCCAGCCTTCACCCGACGCAGACCAACCAGCACCTCGAGCAGTTCATGCTGCCCACTGCCTTCAACGCCGGCAACACCGACGATTTCGCCGGCATGGACGGTCAGATCGACGGCGTGCAGCGCGGGCAGACCGCGATCATCATTTACGCTGACGCCGCGCATCGTCAGGCGCGCTTCGCCCGGATGGCTCGCTTCCGATAGGGCGACTGTCTCTACCTCTGCGCCAACCATCATTCGGGCGATCTGTTCTGGTGTGGTCTCAGCAACGTTGATCGTTCCCACAACCCGACCACGGCGCAGCACGGTCGCCCGGTTACAGATCGCCATGATTTCGGGCAGTTTATGTGTGATGAAGATGGTCGTGCGCCCTTCACTCACCAAACGGCCGATCACTTCGAACAGCCCTTCGACTTCCTGCGGCGTGAGAACGGCGGATGGCTCATCAAGAATGAGCAGGCGCGCATCGCGGTAAAGCAGTTTCAGGATCTCGACGCGCTGGCGCGCACCGACCGACAAATCAGCCACTTTTGCTTGGGGGTCAACCCTAAGGCCGAACACCTCCGCCAACTCTGCTGCCCGCTGCACGACCTGCTCGCGCTGCACAAATAAGCCACGGCGCGGCTCAAAGCCAAGTGCCACATTCTCGGCAACCGTCAATGAGGGGATGAGCTGGAAATGCTGGTGCACCATGCCGATGCCGAGGCGGATGGCGCTGTGCGGATTGGGGATCTCCACGCGCTGGCCATCGAGATAGATCGAGCCAGCATCGGGCTGCTCCATCCCATACAGGATCTTCATGAGCGTCGATTTGCCCGCGCCGTTCTCGCCGACCAGCGCATGGATCTCCCCACGCTCTACGCTCAAATTCACGTCGGCATTCGCCACTACACCGGGGAAGTGTTTGGTGATGCCGCGCATCTCCAAAAAGGCCATGGGCTTGCTTTCGAAACTGCGGGGCTGGTTTGCCAGCACCCAGCCCCGGCTGATGCAGAAGTTCCGTTACTGGCTCAACGCTGCCCGCACCTCTTCGATGCCAGCGCAGGTGGGATTCGACGCGAAAAGGGCGAACGTATCGGCGTCGAGCACGCGAATGTCGATCACGTCCAGCTCACCAGCGATGATCGCCTCGCGCGCATTGTTGACCTGTTCCATGTAAGCGCGCGGAATGATATGGCGCGTATAGGTCATTTCGCTAAGGCCGACGCCGTTCTCCTCAAGGCCGTACTGCGCAACGGTGCCGCCTTCCAGTTCTCCGTTGACCAACCGCTCGATGACATCGTATACGGCGACATCGACCCGCTTGAGCATGCTGGTGAGCACATTGCCAGGCGCCAAATAATCCTGATCGCTGTCAACGCCGATGGCGAAGAAGTTTTCGGTGGCGGCAGCGTTAATGATGCCCTCGCCCGTGCCGCCAGCGACCTGGAAGACAACGTCGGCCCCCTGCTCGTGCATGGCCAGTGCGATCTCGCGACCAGTTGCCGGGTCGCCAAAGCTGTTGGAGTAGGCGAACAGCACGTTGATATCAGGATTGACGGCGCAGGCGCCCTGCAGATAGCCATACAGGAAAACATCAATCCCGCTCGACTGAACGCCGCCGACTGCGCCAATGACCGCCGCATCGTTGGTCTGCTCAATCGTCTCGTCGGTCGTCACCAGCGCCGCGAGCAGCCCAGCTAAATAGGAGCCGGTATGTTCATCGAACATGATCGAGACGATGTTATCGCCCTCAACGACAATATTGACGATCGCGAACAGCGTATCGGGATAATCTGGGGCCACGCGCGCCAGCGGATCAAAATGGCTGAATTCCAGCGTGATGACCAGATCGAAACCAGCTTCCGCTGCCGCCCGCAAGAGCTGCTCACCTTCGCCCACGGGGTTCGACGACTCGATCGGCACAACGCGCACGCCCAGCTCCTGCGCCGCCAGCGTCAGGCCGGCGAAGGCGAGGTCATTGTAAGACCGGTCACCCAGGCCGCCCTGCGCAATGATCAGCGCGACGCTGTAATATGGCTGCGCGAAGGCCGCGCCCGCGCCGCTCAAGACGAGCAGCGCTAACAGCGTTCCACACACACTACGCCAAAATAAACCGCGAGTCTTCATTTTCTCTCCTCCAAGATAAACTTTTAGCGCTTTAAACGGATGGTATATCGGTACAGATCGGCGTGGTACTGCGCCACCACGTACTCGATCAGTTGGCCCGCTGCATCCCATGAACAGCGGATGGCTTGCAGCAGCGGCGCGCCCGGCGCAACGCCGAGCAGCGCGCTGGCTTCCGTATCGGCCGCGATCGCTTCGATTGACTCCTCACCTTCGACGAGCAGGATGCCTTTTTCCTCCAGCAGCGCGTAGAGCGATTCGGCGTTTTCCAGCTCTGTTCGCGCCACTTGAACTCCGTTCAAGTATGAGTCGTGAATGCCAACGGGCACTTGGTCGGCCAAGCGCACACGCTTAATCCGCGTCATCATCCCATCGGGCGACCAATTCAACCGTTGGACCAAGGCGGCTGGTGGCGGGGCCTGCTCCAACAGTAAGATCTGCGAGCTGGGCTGCATACGGCGGGCCTTCATGTCTTCAGTAAAACTGACCAAATGCTCAAGCTGATGCTGCATACGCCGCGGCGAAACAAACGTGCCGCGCCCGCGCTCGCGATGCACATAGCCCGCGTTCACCAACTCAGCCATTGCGCGGCGCACCGTCATCGGGCTGATGCTGAACAGCCGCGAAAGTTCGTTTTCGGAGGGCAGCGCCTGCCCAGCTCGCAGCTCTCCAGCGTCGATCATCTTCTCGATACCCTGTTTAAGCTGGAAATAGATCGGAATGGGGCTGGTCTTATCCATTTCGATCGGGAGCATCTCTGGCAAAAGAACCTCCTCAAAGGTGCAGTACTTCACTAGTTCTCTATAGAACTTTAGCGCAGGATTAATACACTGTCAAAAAATGGCATCCAAATGGGCACACCGTTCCATTTCTCGAAACGCGCCGCCGTCTTAGGTATAGTTGCGGTATTACTTACGCTGGCTTAGGAGCTGCCCCGATGATTCTCCTCACCTTTCGCAGCGCAAATGGTCAAATGGCCCTCGGCGTGAAGACGGCGGAAGGCGTGCTCGATGTCGCGGCCGCGGCCGCAGCGCTCGGCCTTAGCGAAGTCGCATTTACGCCCTCAGCCTTCTATGCCGCTGGCAGCGTCGCGCTCGCCCCGCTTCAGCGCCTGGTCGAAGCGAGC
>DAOTYT010000287.1:0-5663 GCA_034434615.1 Anaerolineae bacterium
GGTGGCAGTAAGGACACGTCATGATGGCTCGTTAACCTCGTGTGCGTTCAGACATTGGGGCCTGTGGCAGTCAACCGGTCTGCCGCGGGTCTATACTTGATTTTACCGCTCTGTTTGAATTTAGCCACTCCCTGCTGCGCGCAGCGCGCACGGCCGCGCTTGAAGGCTTATCTTTCAAGCACCAGTGCCGTACTTAAGGCACGGACAAGTTCCTCAACCGCTACCGGCTTGCCTAGGAACAGGTCTGCTCCGGCTTGCAGCGCTTGATTCATTTGATACCCACCCGTGGCGCCAGAGATGGCGATCATGGGCACGCGCCGCGCTGTCGATTGGCGCCGCACGAACCGCAGCAGATCCAGCCCATTCATATCCGGCAGCATCAGGTCGATGATGATCGCGTCGGGCATCTGTTTGAAGATAACGCTGAGGGCTTTTGCGACGTTATTGACCAACGTTACGGTAAAACCGGCTTGTTCCAAAGCAGTCCGAAAAACCGTGCCTGCTTCCGAGTCGTCCTCGATGATCAAAATATGCTGGCCTTTGCCGACCAAAGGAATATCGAGCGCAGGTGGCGCGGCCTCACCAGTCGAACGGCGCGCATCGCTGACTGGCACGACGGTGAATAGCAGTTGAAGTTTAAGCTGGCCAAACATGATCTCATCGCCATGCCGCAGCCGGTACTCTTCATGCGCTTTGCACAACTGTCCATTCAGGCGCGTGCCGTTGGTGCTGCCCAAATCTTTGAGGAACAATCGCTCGCTGCGCACGGTGATCATGGCATGCCGGCGCGAGACCCCGTAATTGAAGGCGTTGAAGCGCGTGAGGTCAATTTGCGGCACCATCTTCAATTGACTATCTGACCGGCCAATCAACATATTATCCTGCACCTGCGTCTGTATCGTCGAGGCAGTGCCGACGACGCGCAGCTCAATCACCCACGGCAGGCCAGCGTCGAGGGGCCCAGTTGAGCGAGGCACGGCCGGCGTTTCTGCCAGCGGCATCTTCAGATAGCGCGTGTTAAGCGACGACTGCGGTTTTTCTTCTGACATACTCTCGCGCCTCATTTGATCAAGCAAGATACCGCTGGAGGCTAACGCCAGCAGATATTCTGATCATGCCATAAGCTTGTTAGCACCAACCTAGAGATTATTGAACAACAGGTTATCGTCTCTTGCCAGAGTACCTTATCCCCACAGGAACTTTCTGCCCCGCCGCCAGTGCCATCTCGAAAGCAGAGAAAATGCGTTACAATAGCGGCGGGTTTATCCCAACTAGCTCGTTTGTCTAAAGTGAGGATGATGAAAGCGCCGTTTATTCTTCTGTTCACCACCGCTGCTGTCTTCGTCGCTGTGATGGTCTCCGCCCCTGCTGCCGCCCAAACCGAGTTCGAAGCCGAACTGCCAGCATTTTCGACGGCTGCATCGCCGGATGAGGTGACGCGCAGCCTGCCAGAAGCCGTCCGCCTGACGGATTTGCGCCCGGTCTGGCAGCAGGTCAACCGCTGTGCGGCGGCCGCGCTGGCGATTCAGATGTCGTACTTTGGCTGGAACGGCACGTACGATGAAGTGATCCGCTATTTGAACACACATCCCGAAGACGTAGCCGTGAGGCTAGAGGAGATGGGCGCCTTTGCCGAGCTGCACGGCCTGCGCTGGATCGCGCGGTTCGGCGGCACCGTTGATCTGCTCAAGCTGCTGATCGCCGAAGGCTTTCCTGTGCTGATCGAGAACAGTTACTACGATGGCCCCGGCGGTTTTCGCGATTGGATGAGCCACAACCGCGTGATGATGGGCTACGACGATGCGCAGGGCCTGCTTTATGCCTTCGACTCGCTGTTGGGCAATGGCCCAGACGGACGCGGGCGACCGTTCGAATACGCCGACATCGAGGAGCGCTGGCGGCCGTTCAACCGCGATTATCTGCTGCTGTACCACCCTGAGGATGAAGACCGCGTGCGCGAGCTGCTGGGCGAGGATCACTGGGACCCAGTGCGCAACGCTGAGCTGGCGCTGGCACAGTCGCAGGCCGAAATCGATGAAGGCCGCGCTGACTCGTACACCTATTTCAATATAGGCACGTCGCTGCTCGTCTTGGAGCGGTATGAAGAGGCCGCAGAGGCCTTCGATATCGCCCGGCGCACGGGCCTGCCATGGCGAATGTTGTGGTACCAATACGGCCCGTTTGAGGCCTATTATCACGTTGGGCGCTACGATGACGTGATCGCACTGGCGCGCCAAGTCATCGATACCACGCCGGGCGTTGAAGAGACCTATTACTATATCGGGCTGGCAGCAGAAGCGCTTGGAGATACCCAGCGCGCTATTGCCAACCTCGAAGTTGCTGTAATGCGGAACGCCAACTTCACCGAAGCCATCGAGGCGCTGGTGCGGATCCGCGGCGCGCAGGGAAACTGAGCAACTAGGAAGAAAGCACAGGGAAACCAACGTTGTCGCGTTTGATAGCTTTGATCGTGCACGCTGGCGGCGTCGCGCTGCTGTGCCTGCCCGCGTTGATGCCAATTTCCAGCCAAAGCACTACCGCTGATGAGCCAGCGAGCGGCCTTCATCCAGTTGAAGTGACGCTCAGCCGGGAACTTGATATCTATGACCAGGAGGTGATCGTCGCTCGCGGCCGCCTCAGCAATGAGAGCGATGTCGCCTATCGAGATGTATTTTTGACGGCGGTGGCCCTGAACGCTGAGGCGGTTCCCATCGGCGAGGGGATCGGGTTCTTGGTCGATGCTTGCGGCGCTGGCTTGCTGCCGGGCTTCGCGCTGCAGCCCGATCACAGCCAGCCGTTCGCCCTACCGCTGGAGCTCTACGAACCTGACGTGCGCATCGATCGCGTCGAAATCAGCGTACAGGGAACGCCCGTTGAGCCGCTGCCGCCAATGGGCGCTGGCCTTGCCGAGGGCATTCGTCAGATCTCCGATGAAGAAATTGTTGAGGTGAGCTGGCAAGATGAGGCCTCGCTGCTGTTCGCGGCCGGCTGCGGCCGCGATCTATTCGTCGATTGGCGGTGGTATCGCCATGATCGCGCAGCCGGGGAGACGGTGCCGATCGATCATCCGCGCGCCGACGCAGTGACCGATACCCTGCGCGAACGCCTGCGCCTGACCGACCCTCTGATCTTCGCTAACTCTATGCTGCGCTTCGCGCCTTCGGGCCAGCGGCTCGTTTATCAGGACGCGATCAATCAGGTGTACACTGCCGCGTTCGATGGCACGCTGCAGAGGCTGCTCTACACCGGCCTGAACAACCGCTCGCTGCAAAATATCTATTGGCTGCGCGACGACCGGTTCATCGCCTATTATTTTGGCGCGCTTGGCGACCCAGTGCTGTACTTCACCGCCGATGCTGAGGGACGTTACATCAGCCCGCCGCTTGAGCGCAACCGCGAATCGGTCTCGCTACCGGGCGCATCGCTCGACGGGCGGCGTGTCATCCTCGGCGGCACTTATGATGACGTGACCGGATATTTCCTCAACGTACTGACTTATCCGTATTTTGAATTGATGTTCGCTGGCGAGGTGCCCGGCAACAACTGGCCAGCGCCGATCCCGATCGTCAATCCGGCCGATGATCGAGTCGTGCGCATCTATGTCGTGCGGCCAGTCGATGGGGCGGCGACGCTGCAGTGCTTCAATCGCGATGAGGCAGTGTTGTATGATCTTGCCACTCTGCCGCTGGCCCTGACCGAAAGTGACCGCGCTCAGTGGTGGCTCTCGCCAGATGGCCTAACGCTAGCGCTGGCGGCTTCCGGCGTCAGGGGTGGTCTGTGGCTGATCGACCTCCCGGCCCTGCCCCCCTGTGGGGCCGGCGACTAAGCTGAGCGACGGTCATGGCGCGCATCCTCTTCATTGCTTCCCTGCATCATCCCGAGGCGCTGCGCGCCGCTCAGCGCAGCGCCGCTGCGGACGCCGCGCCGCTGTTCCCGCCGAGCATGGCACAGCATTTCTGGGAAAAGGCACTGCGCCGGCGTGGACATACCCTCGCGGTGTTTTACCGCAACCTGCCGCGCGGCCGCCCAGCCGAACGCGGCGAGACCGAACGGCACAGCCAAAGGCTCTCTCCACGCAAGGTGGCGCGCGGGCTGCTCAACCGCGTGCCAGCCGAAGCAAACCCGATCGCCCGCGCACGCAATCGGGAACTGCTCGCCGCGGCGGCAGCCTTCCGGCCCGATGTCGTCTGGATGGCCGGCGACAACACGATCATCACCCCGGAAACGCTGGCCGCACTCAAAGCGCGGCATCGCTGCAAGCTGATCTACGCCTGCGGCACTTCGCCGATCGTCTTCTCACATCCGATCGACCGGCGGGCTGCGCGCCTTTATGATCTTGTATTGGCGAGCGATTACTATCACGGCATCCAGTGGCTGGAGCTGGGCGCGCCGCGTATGGAATGCCTGCCGCTCTCGGCCTGTGACCCAGAATTCCACCACCCCTACCCGCTCATGGATACGGAACGCGAGGCCTATCGCTGCGAGATCGCCTTCGTTGGGACGCTGGTTCCAGATACGCTGTACAGCCGGCGGACGCGAGCGCTGCAGGCACTGCGCGATTTCGATCTCGGCATTTGGAGCGTACACGACGTGCCGGAGCCGCTGCGCCCGTTCGTGCGCGGCCGGGCGCTGGGCGAAGACATGCTAAAAATCCTGTCTGCCGCTAAAATTTGCTTCAATACGCACGGCGATTTCGTCTTTTACGGCGGCAACCTGCGCCTGTTCGAAGTGGCCGGCGCGGGCGTCTTCCAAATCACCGATGACCTGCCTGGCACGCGCCGCTGGTTTCCTGAAGTCAACGGCGGCCCAACGATCGTGACTTACAGCGATGAGGTGGATTTACGCTCGAAAGTGCGCTGGTATCTCGAACACGATGCCGAACGCATCGCCATCGCCGAGCGCGCGCGCGGGCACGTCTATCAAAATCACACCTATGATGTACGCGCCGAACAATTCGAAACGCTGCTGGCAACGCTGGAATAAGCCATATACCTGTGAGATGACACATGACGCTGCCTCAGTCGCCAAGATATGATAGCACGCGCAAGGCATGGGAGACGATCTGGCAGAGCGCTTCGGTCGAGGTTGAGCTGGAAGCCGTGCGCTACGATCGCTCGCTGGAGACGTTGCGGCGCTACGCCCCCTACCTGCCGAAAGATGCGCCGATCCTTGAAGCGGGCAGCGGGCTGGGCGCTGTCGTCATTACGCTGCGCAATTTAGGCTACAACGTCTTCGGACTAGACTACGCTGAGAATGCGCTGCACGCCTCGCGCGCTTACGATCCAGCGCTGCCGCTGCTGGCCGGCGATGTGCACGCGCTGCCCTTCGCCGATGGGTCGTTGGGCGCCTACTTGTCGTTTGGCGTGCTGGAGCACTTCGAGCACGGGATGGGGCCAGCGCTGGCCGAAGCACACCGCGTCCTGCGCCCGCACGGCATCCTTGTGCTGACCATCCCGTATCCGAACATCGTCCATCGCGCTGTGGCGTGGCGCCGTCGTTTGCGGAACGCCACCCCGCTGGCCGACGAGGGCTTCTATGAGAGCACCTACACGCGGAAAGCGCTGGTCGCAGCAGTGCAGGCGGCCGGCTTCTCGCTGTTGTGTGCCGAGCCGACCAGCCATTCTTTCACGCTGTGGGGGCTGGGCGGCCCCTTCCGAGCGCCC
>DAOTYT010000288.1:0-17576 GCA_034434615.1 Anaerolineae bacterium
ATCATGCCATCTGCTGATGCTGCAGGTCGCTGCCTGTGATCCAGCAATGGACTATGCGCCAATTAAGAGGAGGAAATGGTTCTCGAGCGCGCAGCGACTGTGAGCGGCTCGAATGGGCGTAAGTCTTATTGCGCTCCTGCTCTATCAAAGAGGGGACAGGTCTTTCTTCCCGTCCCCTTGCGAACTAGAGTGCTGTCCCTATCGCTAAGCGCCAGTGGCCAGCAGCGGCGCGATCACCAGCGAAACGATCGCCAGCAGCTTGAGCAGAATATTTAAAGACGGGCCTGAGGTATCCTTAAAGGGGTCGCCGATCGTGTCTCCCACAACGGCGGCCTTATGCGCATCGGATCCTTTACCGCCCAAATTGCCGCGCTCGATGAACTTCTTGGCGTTATCCCACGCGCCGCCCGAATTGGCCATCATCACCGCCAAGGTGAAAGCCGAAACCAGCGAACCGAGCAGCACGCCAACCAATGTTTCGATGCCGACCAGTTCTCCCAACACGTTCCCGCGCCCGAGCACAGTAAGCAGCGCGATGAGGCCCGGCACCAGCACCGCAATGATGCCTGGCAGCAGCATCTCGCGCACAGCGCTTTCGGTACTGATGGCGACGCACGTTTTGTAATCCGGCTCAGCTTTGCCTTCCATCAAACCGGGGATCTCTTTGAACTGGCGCCGCACCTCAAGCACAATCTTCTGGGCCGCACGGCCCACGGCGAGCATGGTCTGCGAGCTGAACAAGAACGGCAGCCCAGCGCCAAGCAGCAAACCGGTGATCAGCCGTGGATCAAGGATCACATCAGCGAACGCCCGCTGTGCAGCAGCCGTGGCCACGCCCGTCGCGGTGATGAACGCAGAGGTGAGCGCCATGGCCGTCATCACTGCGCTGCCGATGGCAAATCCCTTGCCAGTCGCCGCGGTCGTGTTGCCCAAGCTGTCCAGCGCATCGGTGCGCGCGCGCACCTCAGAACCCAGCTCGGCCATTTCGGCGATGCCGCCCGCGTTATCGGCCACCGGGCCGTAGGCGTCGGTCGCAAGCGTGATGCCCAGCGTCGACAGCATGCCGACTGCCGCGATGGCAATGCCATACAGCCCGGCCGACTGGAATGCAATCAGCGTTGCGCCGATGATGATGATGACCGGCACGATAGCGCTCTGCATGCCCAGCGCGATACCTTGAATGACGATGATCGCTGGGCCGCCAACCGAGCTTTCTGCCAGCGACCGGGTCGGCTTATAGGTATCGGATGTGAAATACTCTGTGAAAAACCCGATCAACACCCCCGCGATAAGACCTGCGATCGTCGCGACCATCACGCCGGCGCCAAGCTCCAGCGCCAGCGCAATGACGATGATGGCAACCACCACCAACGCGCTCGCGGTATAGATGCCGCGTCGCAGGCTGCTCAACAGGTTTTCCTGTGTCGCCTTTTCCTCCGTTCGCACCAAGAACGACGATCCGATGCTGATCAACAGACCAGCGGCCGCCACCAGCAGCGGGAAAGCGACCATGCGCGCGCGCAGCGTAATATCATCCATTGGCACTGCCGTAGCTACAGCCTGCCCCAGTGCTGCCAGCGAAATTGCCGCGACGATCGAGCTGGCATAGCTCTCGAATAAGTCGGATCCCATGCCAGCAACGTCGCCGACGTTATCACCCACATTATCCGCGATCACCGCCGGGTTGCGCGGGTCATCTTCAGGGATGCCTGCTTCGGTCTTGCCGACCAAGTCAGCGCCGACGTCGGCCGCTTTCGTGAAGATGCCCCCGCCAACACGGGCGAAGATGGCGATGGCGGTGCCGCCGAAGCCGAAACCTGCCAGCGCACTGGCTGTTAGCAGCACATCATCGCTGAAAATGCTGTCGAACAATAGAAACAGCAGGCTGATGCCGAGCAGCGCCAGCGATACAACCATCACGCCCATGACTGTGCCGCTGGCGAAAGCGACGCGCAGGCCGCTGTTCAGGCTGTGCTGAGCTCCGGTCGTCGTCCGCATGTTGGCGCGCACGGCGATGGTCATCCCGGCGTAACCGGCCAGCGCTGAAGCGGCCGCGCCAGAGACGAACGCCAGCGCCGTCCATGGGGTCATGCCGGAGCCGGGAATTGCGCTAAGCACCAGCAGCACCACGACGACGAGGGCAACGAGGATCGCCACATAGCGATATTGCAAACTCAAGAAGGCCTGCGCGCCGAGCTGAATCGCTTGACCAATTTTCTGGACTCGCTCTCCGCCTGGGTTCTGCGCGAGCACCCAACGCGCCGTCAGGAAGGCAAAGACGATGCCAACCAACGCCACGATGAGCGCTATGAGGCCGACATTATCGATAATGAACTCCATCTCCAACTCCTTGTATGCAGGCACACGTCACCCACGCCAACGCCTTTAAGATCAAGAAGCTGCGTGGACGACAAACAGAGCGCTAAGGTTGTCCAATCGTTGCGTGAACCTAATCAGGACTAAGAACATACCAAATTTGGACGTTTTCGACAATTGTGAAATCATAAAGGGCATGCGCAGACAACATTTGGCCCTAGGCCAGCGCGGCGAGAAAATTGCGCTGGGCTATTTGAGAGAACGCGGCTTTCAGATCATCGCGACGAACTGGCACTGCCGCGAGGGTGAGATCGACATCGTCGCTGAACACGAGGGCATCGTGCGCTTCATTGAGGTGCGCACCCGCTCTGCCGAGACGACCGAAACGGCCTTTGAGAGCGTGCAGCCGCGCAAACGCGCGCGCCTGATCGCGGCCGCCGAGCACTATGTGGCCGATCACCGGCTTGAAAACAGCGCGTGGTGTATTGATGTGCTCGCGATCGCCATCCGCCGACAAGGCACGCCGCTGATCGAGTATCAGGAAGACGCGCTTGGCTGGTGAGACTATCCCCCTGATCGTCATCCTTGGGCCGACGGCGGTTGGCAAGACGACGCTCGCCATCGAATTAGCTGAAGCCATCGGCGGCGAGATCGTCAGCGCCGACAGCCGGCAGATCTACCGGTATATGGATATTGGCACGGCCAAAGCCACACCAGAGCAGCAGGCTCGCGTTCCGCATCACCTGATCGATATTGTCGACCCGAATTACAACTTATCGCTGGCAGAATATCAAACCCATGCGCAGACCGCGATCGCCGAGATTCACGCACGTGGGCGGCGACCGCTGTTAGTGGGTGGCACGGGCCAATACATCACCGCGCTCATCGAGGGTTGGTCGGTGCCGCGCGTGCCGCCTAATTTAGCGCTGCGCGCCGAACTCGAAGCTCTCGCCGCGGCCAAGGGCAGCGCCGTTTTGCACCAGCGCCTGCAGTCACTTGACCCGGCAGCAGCGGATGCGATCGACCCACGCAACATGCGCCGCATCATTCGCGCGCTCGAGGTTTGCATCGTCACCGGCGAACCCTTCAGCCAGCAGCGGCGCAAAATGCCCCCACCCTACCGCATTCGCCAGTACGGGCTTACGATGGAGCGCGCTCGTCTCTATGCTCGCGCCGATGCGCGGCTCGAGCAAATGATGGCGGCCGGCTTCCTCGACGAGGTGCGCGGGCTGCTGGAGAGCGGCTTTTCGCGCGATCTGCCATCGATGAGCGGCCTCGGCTATCAGCAGCTTGCCGCACACCTCCTCGATGGCATACCGCTGGCCGAAGCGATCGCTGCTACTGCCAGTGCAACGCGCCGGTTCATCCGCCGGCAGTATACGTGGTTCAAAGGTCATAATGATGGCGTTCTATGGCACAATAGTGAGGCAGTGCGTGCAGAAGTGATAATTAAAGATGTCACGCATTGGTTGAATGAAAGTTGAACAAGACAAATGCGCAATATAGCCATTGGCATAATGTTGCTGATCATCCTATTAGCTCTGCTCGGACCAGACGGCGCGCCACGCCTCATTTCCAGCCTGATCCCGAGCTTCTTCGAAGGCGTTCCGTGCGACCGGCTGCGCACAGCCTCAGACCGGGCGAACCACCAGTCGCTGATCGGCCGCGGCGCGCCCAATCCCATTGCCGTTAACGTTCAAACCTCACCTATTCCGGCCACTGCCGACGGTTTCTTAACGATCCAAATCATCGTCACCAACATTTCGCTCGGCACAGTCGCTTTTGTCTACAATCCGAATCAAGTGATCGTCGGCGATAATGGTTCCAGCGGCCTTGGCATCATCTTCTCGCCGCCGAACAGCCTGTCGACAGGCGTGACGCGCCAGGACAACCCTAACCCACCGGAAAGCGATCTGCGCCTGTTAGGCCCGCGGCAGCGCTGCGTGCATGTGCTCGAGTTCCCGGCCGGCAACGTCTTGGTTGAGCCGCAGCTCGCAGCAGGCCAAACGCAGGTGCGCGCGTACTATCGCAATAACAACCGCGGCAGCATAACACAGCCGCCAAACACCTTTGCGACCCCGATCTTCACGGATGCCGGCTTGTGGACGGGCGTTGTCGAATCGCCTAATATCACCATTCCGCGCGCAGGCGGCTGATGCCTCCCGTAGGCCGCGCACCATATCGCTGATATAATAAGGCTTAATCTTTGTCGTGCGTCTTGCTCCGAGGGAGTAGCATCGCATGTCCGAATCGAATGCAGATCGTCCGATCCTGATCGTCCGCAGCGATAAACTAAACAACCAGCAGTGGACGCTGCAAAAGGATGAGGTGATCCTCGGGCGGGGCGAGGAGTGCGATATTGTGCTGCCAGAACGGCAGGTCTCGCGCCAGCACGTGCGCATCTTCCGTGAGGGCGATGCCTACTACGTCGAAGATCTTGAGAGCCGAAACGGCACGTGGGTCAATAAACAACCGCTCAAAGAGCGCCGGCGCCTGTACGACAACGATGTGATCGAGATCGCAATGGTCGTTCGCCTTCAGTTCGTCGGCAGTGGGGCGACTGCGCCGCTGCCGTTTGAAGTACCAGCCAGCATCACCAGCGGCCGCCTGCGCCTTGATCGCGAAGCGCGGCGCGTCTTCATCAATGATCGCGAGATTGACCCGCCGTTGAGTGTTCCCCAGTACCGGCTGCTTGAGCTGCTTTACATCAACACTGGGCGCATCTGCACGCGCGATCAGGTCGTTGAAACGGTATGGCCAGATGCGATCGGCGAGGGTGTGAGCGAACAGGCCATCGACGCGCTGGTGCGCCGCCTGCGCGATCGGTTAGCCGAGCTTGATCCCGATTGGCAGTATATCGTCACGGTGCGCGGCCACGGCTTCCGCCTCGACAATGCTTGAGAACGGCGAACGGTTTGGTTGGGGGATTTATTGCGCAGGCAAAGCCCTTTAACCTTCACCTCGTTCCTTTATTTCGAGATAATCCTCATGCAGGATGTCGTCGGGCGTTAGCCCGAGGATTGGCAGCATCTCCTGAATCCGATCGGCCTTATTCTCGGCATCGCTGGCCGACCAAGTCCGGCTCTTGATCTCGATGAAGGTTTGTCCCAAGGCTGGCTCGATCACACGGTCGACATTGATGTAGAACAAGACACCTTGATAGTAGATGTGCCAGCGGCGTCGGTCTTTTTGCAGCTGTCGCTCGTGCGCGGGTTTGAAATACTCGCGATAAAAGCGCAGCGGCCGGTTGGCATCGGCGATAAAACGCGAGTGCGACAGCAGCACTGTTGAGTGAAAGACGCGCTCTTTGGTCGGCATCGTCAGCGTGAGCCGGGCGCGCGTGCTTTCAACCGTCCCATCAGGGCGAATCAAGTCGTCCTCGCGATAGCGCACCCGCCCCTGTGACGGGTCATCGAACAGGAAATAGGTATCATACTGGCGATAGTGCACCTGCCGGATCACCTGCACATCGGGGTGAGACAGCAGCGCTTCGATCGCCGCTTCATCGGGCAGCGCAGCTTTAAGCTGCACTTCGAAGCTTTCCGATCGTTCCAGCCCACCGATGGCCAACAACTTGCTAAGCACGTTCTGTTCGCGCTGGCGCAGGAACTCGTCGATACGCCGTGCGTAGTCTTGCGCCCGCGCGATCAGGGCCGCTTCATCCAGAGTGAGCAGCTTTCGGCTGCGCATCAGCATTTGGCCGTTACAGAAAACGTGCTGCACATCAGCCGAACGACCCGCATAAACGATGCGCGAATAGACTGCGTTGGGGTCGCGTTCAAAGTGCGGCACGTTGTGCAGCGGCGCGGCATCGATCACGATCACGTCAGCGCGCTTGCCCACCTCAAGGCTGCCCGTGATATCGTCGATGAAGAGCGCGGCTGCCCCCTGCCGAGTCGCCATGAGCAGCGCCTGACGCGCTGGCAGCGCTGTGGGGTCATTGGCAGCCATTTTAGCGAGGATGGCTGCCAGCCGCATCTCTTCGAACATATCGAGGTCATTGTTGCTGGCCGGGCCATCGGTGCCGATGCCGACCGTCAAATCGGCGGCCAGCATTTGCGTCACCGGCGCGATTCCACTCGCCAATTTCAAGTTGCTGGTTGGGCAATGAGCGACGGTTACACTGCGCTCATGGAGGGTGCGAATCTCATCCTGATCGATGTGCACGCAGTGCGCGGCCAGCACTTTGGCTTCGAACAAGTCGATCGCATCCATGTGAGCGATCACACTTAGGCCGTGTTCCTTCAGGCTGTCCTCGACCTCCAGCGCGGTCTCAGCTAAGTGAGTCAGCAGCGGCACGTCATATTCCAACGCCAAATCGACGCACCGACGCAGGATCTCAACGGTGTTGGAATAAGGCGCATGCGGGGCTACCGCCGGCGTGATCAGCGAGTGGCCGCGCCACTGCTTGATGAATTGACGACAGCGCGCGAGGCTGTCTTCGAACGTTTCGGCATCGGGGGCCGGGAATTTAAGCACCGTTTGGCCGAGCACACCGCGCAAGCCAGCCGCCGCCGTGGCCGCCGCTACATCCGCCTCATTGTAGAACATATCGGCGAACGCGGTCACACCGCCGCGGATCATCTCGGCACACGCCAAACTGGCGCCCAAAGCGCAAAAGTCAGCGCTCACGAATTCTCGCTCAACTGGCATCATGTAGCCGAGCAGCCACACATCCAGCCGCAGGTCATCGGCCAGCCCACGCATCAAACTCATCGAAGCATGGGTATGCGCATTGACCAAACCGGGCATGATGATCTGATCAGCGCAGTCGATTTGCACTTCGCTTGAGAACCGGGCGCGCACATCGGCGCTGGTGCCCACGGCGACGATATCCGTCCCGCGCAGGGCGATGGCGCCATCGACGATGACATCGAAGGCGCGGTTCATCGTGACGACGGTGCCGCCGTACAGGATCACATCGGCCTGTTCCATATGCCAGCCTCCTTTGCGCATGGCCGGATGAAATTGGCAGAAGTATATCCCTGTTGTACACTTTTTTCAGTATCGCCTCCCCAACAGGGATCGAAGATGCTCAAACGGCTGCGCCTTCAACCCGGAACTTTGATGCTGCTGGAAGCCACGCTGATCGGCCTGTTTTTCGTGCAAGCGCTGCGCTTCGCCGTCGGCATGGTCTACAGCCGCGTAGCCGGCGCTTCTATTGCGCTCGCCCTCGAAGCGATGGAAGTGACGCCGATCGCGCAGACAGCCCCCGACCCTGCCGTGGTCAGCACTGAGATCACATTTCTGGTGTCGATGTTAGCCCTGCCGCTGATCACACTGCTGCTTGGCGGTTTGCGGCCTCTGATCATCGTCGCCGCGCTCATCACAGCGGCGGGCCGCTGGTTGATGTTCGGCACTGCTGGTTTGACGCCTCTCACTGGCGCGGCGCTCGTCATCGGCGGCGGCCTGATGTATATCGCCCTGCTGGTGCGGGAACGCGCAATGCTCTTTCCGATCATGTTCGTGCTCGCCATTGCCATCGATCAAATCTTCCGCGCCGTCGGGAATACCCTTGATCCATCGTGGTCGCTCGCTTATGAACCCGTCCAAGTTGCGCTGTCGATCGGGGCAGCCCTGCTTGCGGTCATCAGCTTTATCTGGGCAGACCGCCAGCCAAGACCTGAGCTGCCGCACCCGCGATACGGTCTGCTGCCGTTTTGGGGCGGCGTCGGCTTTGGAGCGCTGCTGTTTTTGCAGCTCTCGCTGCTTGCCTTGCCCAATGCCATCGGGGGGCGCGCGCGTTTTGATTACACGCTGTTGGTTCCCTTCGTCATGCTGGCGACATTGCTGCCGCTCGTGCCAGCCGTGCGCGGCCGCGCCCGTGCGCTGATCGGCATCTTCGACGGCAGCATCCGCGGCTGGGTATGGATGCTGGTGCTTTTTCTGCTGATCGCACTCGGAACGCGCGCCGAAGGCATCGCAGCCGCGATCGCGCTGGTGCTGGCCCAATTTATGGCGACCCTGGTATGGTGGTGGCTGGTGCGCCCGCGCGCCGAGAACGATCATCAGTTCGGCGGCCTTTGGTTAGTGGGTGGCGCATTGATCTTCTCCATGCTGGTGGTCGCCGACAACTTCACGTATGAATACGCTTACGTCCGCGAACTGGCGGGCGATTTTGCCTTCTTGAATGAATTCGTGCCGCCGCTGCTGCGCGCGTTCCGGGGGCTGGGCTGGGCAGTGCTGCTGCTCGCCGCTTTTCTAGCCATCTTGCCGATGACACAGGTACGCCGGCGCATTCCTTGGGCTGGCGGGCCGGCGGCGCTGTCACTGCTGGCGTTGTTGGTCACCGCCGGCGCGACGCTGGGAGCTGCCTATGTATCGCAGCCACCGCAAATCGTTGGCGTGAGCAATATCGAGACGATGCGCGTCGGCAGTTACAATATTCACAGTGGGGCCGACGAATTCCATGTGCCCAGCCTTGATGCGATCGCTCGCACCATCCAGCAAAGCGGCGCGAACATCGTCCTGCTGCAAGAAGTCGACGGCGGCCGTTTGACCAGCTTCGGCGTCGATCAATCCCTGTGGCTGGCGCGCCGCCTCGGTATGGATCGCCGCTTCTTCCCCACCAATGAAGGCCTGTTCGGTTTGGCCGTGCTCTCCAATATTGAGATCGCCTTCGCTGATGGCCGTTTGTTGCAAAGTTTAGGGCAGCAAACCGGCCTCCAGCGCGTGCAGATTCAACCTAATCCGGGGGTCGTCATCACACTTTACAACACGTGGCTGGAGTACCTGCTCGATGTTGGCGAAGGTTCACTTGAAGCGCAGCAGCAGGAACAGCAGCGCCAGCTTAATGAGATCTTCGCCATCATTGCAGCGCATCACCCAACCGGTGTGCTTGGCCGCACAGTGATCGGCGGCACATTTAACAACGTGCCAGATTCACCTCTGATGGTCTCTCTGCGCGATGCCGGCTTCACCGACCCGTTTGCCGGCCTGCCACTCGAGATCTCGGCAACGCTGGTGCGCAGCGGTGTTCCCCGCGCGCGCTTCGATTATCTGTGGCTACGCAACCTCGTCGCCGCCGAGGGCGTGCTCGTGATGGACAGCGCAGCCAGCGACCACCGTATGCTAGTCGCCGGCGTGCTCGTCAGCCGCTAGGAGGAAGCGCTCTCGCCACCGAGGCATCGTGCCCGTCTTCGTCGAGCAGTTTCAGCGCCGCGCTGGCCGCCGCTTGCGAGGCGGCCTGTTTGCTGCGGCCAGCGCCAATCCCGATCACGCGTTCGTCAAGCAAAACTTCGACAGTGAATTCGCGTGCGTGCTCTGGGCCGCTCACATCGCTCACACGATAGACTGGAGTTTGACCAAAGCGCGATTGAATCCGCTCCTGCAGCAGGCTGCGAGCGTCCTTGTCTAGCTCAGTGTTGAGGGTAGTTTCAAGGCGAGCGCGCAGCTTGGGTTCAAGAAATGCGCGCGCCGCCTCTAGACCTGCATCAACATACAACGCGCCGATCAACGCTTCAAAAGCACCGCACAGGTTGTTCGGGCGCACGCGGCCGCCGTTTTGTTCCTCGCCACGCCCCAAGCGCAGCGCCTCGCCAACACGGCATTCGAGAGCTAAACCGGCCAGCGTCTCGGTGCGCACGAGCGCCGCGCGCAAACGTGTGAGGCCGCCTTCATCAGCATCGGGCTGCTGGCGAAACACGAGATCAGCAGCAATGAAGCCGATGACGGCATCGCCAAGAAACTCAAGCCGCTCATTATCCCTTTGATCGGGCGCATCATGCTCGTTGATATAGGAGCGGTGGGTTAGCGCTTCTTGCAGCAGCGCAACGCTGCGAAACCGAAGGCCGTTCGCCTGTTGAAATTGATCGAGACTGATCACATCACCCTTCGAACACGCTAAAAATTAAAGAGACATTGTGACCACCAAAGCCAAACGAATTGCTCATAACCCGCTTCAGCGGTCGCTCGCGGGCCTGCTGCGGCACGTAATCGAGATCGCATTCAGGATCAGGCTCGTCAAGGTTGATGGTGGGCGGCATGATACCGTCGCGCAGGGCCAGCAAACAAAAAACGGCTTCCATCGCGGCCGTTGCGCCCATGGCATGGCCAGTCATACTTTTGGTTGAACTCATCGGAATTTGATAAGCATGTTCTCCAAAAACACGCTTAACCGCTTTTGTCTCCATCACATCGTTGAGATCGGTCCCGGTACCGTGCGCATTGATATAGTCGATTTGCTCTGGCCGTAACCGCGCGTCGTCGAGCGCTGCCTGAATCGCCATGCTTGCACCCAACCCCTCAGGGTGAGGCGCTGTGATATGAAACGCATCCGACGTTGAAGCATAGCCAACCAATTCGCCCAGAATGATGGCGCCGCGCGCTTCGGCTTTCTCTAGCGCCTCTAGCACGAGCACGCCGGCGCCTTCGCTAAACACCAGCCCCGGCCGGTCTTTGTTGAACGGTCGGCAAGCGCGCGCCGGCACTTCACTCTCACGAGAACAAGCGCCTGTGCGGTCAAAAGCAGCGATCCCAATGTTGAAAACAGGGGCCTCGCTGCCTCCAGCCACCGCCTGATCAATACGCCCTATCCGGATCAAATCATAGGCAAGACCGATGCAGTCGGCGCCGGTGGCGCAGGCAGAGACGGGTGTAAAGGACTGGCCTGTCGCGCCCAGCTCGATGGCGATCAGATCGCTGCCGCCGTTCACCATCAACATCGGGATGCCGAAGGGCGTGATCTTTCGTGGATCGCCAGTCCGGAAGATGATCTCGCATTCTTGGTAGTACGAGCCATACCCCCCGACCGATGACCCGATAATGACGCTGGTACGATGGCGATTTTCATCGGTGATGGTTAGCCCAGACTGTGCCAAGGCTTCCCTTGCGGCGGCAACGACAAACTGCTGATAGCGGCTGCGCCGGCGCGCTTCTTTGGCATGCATGTACTGCTCGGGGTCCCAATTTTTGATTTCGCCAGCAACCTTCACGTTATACAGCTCGGTGTCGAAGCTGGTGATGAAATCGATTCCACTTTGACCGGCGATGAGGGAACGCCACGTTTCCTCTGCTGTAAGCCCAAGCGGCGACAGTGCTCCTATGCCAGTCACAACGACACGACGGGTCATCTAACCTAACCCCCTACTCTATATTAAGTAAGTGATGTTACGTAGTTCGGCATTTTTCAATCTCACCCTCAACCCCTCTCCCTAGGGGAGAAGGGGCCTGGGGATGAGGGCAACTGCGTAACATCAGTTAAGCAGCAAGATAAGCTCACCCACAGCCAGCGAGCGTTCGCTGCCCACAAAACGCAACCTTATCAAACATAGTCAGCTTATCTTACACCCGATTATACCTAAAATGACCAGGCGTCGCTCTTCGTGAGCGCAGCCCGGCGGAACAGGTCCAACCTTGTTTTCGCGCCCGGCTGGGTGTATACTTTGCGATGAAAAGTCCCCCATCGGCCTACAATCGGAGTGACAGCGTTGAGCATCTTCCGCAGCGGTCTGTCGAAGACGCGCCAATCATTTTTCGGCCGTATTTCCCAGCTTTTAGGCAACGCTTCTATCGATGATGAAACTTGGGAAGATATCGAGGCGCTGCTGCTTCAGGCAGATATGGGCGTCGCGACCACGCGCGCGGTAATGGAAGATATTCAGGCTCGCGCCCGCCGCCAAGGCATTAGCCGCAGCGACCAGCTTCAACCCGTGATCAAAGATGCGCTGCGATCGCTGCTCAAAGATCCGCCAACTCTGAACATCAGCGGCCGTCCCCTTTCGATCATCCTGATCGTCGGCGTGAACGGTTCTGGCAAGACGACGACGATTGGCAAGCTGGCCTACCGGTTGAACAACATTAACAACCGCAAGGTGATGCTGGCAGCGGGCGATACGTTCCGCGCAGCCGCCATCGAACAGCTTCAACAGTGGGGAGAACGAGTTGGCGTTCCCGTGATCGCGAACAAACCAGGTGCCGACCCCGCCGCGGTGGTGTACGATGCGACAGCAGCGGCGCATGCGCGCGGACGCGATATCCTGATCGTCGATACGGCTGGCCGGCTGCACACCAACCATAACCTGATGGAGGAACTCGCCAAGATCAAGGCAGTTTCGCAAAAAGTCATCCCCGATGCGCCGCATGAAGTGCTGCTGGTGCTGGATGGCACAACCGGGCAGAATGCCCTTCAGCAGGCGCAAAAATTCCGTGAAATGGTTGATGTGACCGGTGTGATCGTGACCAAACTAGACAGCACCGCCAAAGGCGGCATGATCTTCGCCATCAATCATGATCTCGGCCTGCCGATTCATTACATCGGCCTTGGCGAAAAAATTACTGACCTCGTTTTGTTCCAGCCGGACTATTTCGTCGAGAGCCTGTTTGAAGAGAACGAACACTAGGTGGTGCAATGGAAGCTTTGAT
Source organism: Anaerolineae bacterium (assembly GCA_034434615.1). Classification (GTDB taxonomy): domain Bacteria; phylum Chloroflexota; class Anaerolineae; order Aggregatilineales; family Phototrophicaceae; genus Flexifilum. The sequence continues at coordinate 12,679 of DAOTYT010000288.1, forward strand.
CGCCTCGCTGCAAACGATGAAGGATGAAGTTGCGAACTTAATGGCGCGGCTCGAAATTGACGCAAAGCGGCAGCGCGTCCAGAAATTAGAGCAGCAGGCGGCCGCCCCTGATTTTTGGTCTAATCCGGAAGCGGCTCAAAAAGTCATGCAGGATATCGCCAAGCTCAAGGCCGAGGTCGAGCACTGGCAGTCGATCGCCAGCCGCATCGACGATGCGCTGGAGCTGGCGCGGCTGCAAGAAGACAGTTTGGCTGCGGAATTGGAACACGAAGCGCGCGCCCTGCGCGAGACTGTCGAGCGCATGGCGCTGCAAACACTGCTTAACGGCCCATACGATGGCGAAAATGCTATCCTCGCCATTCATGCGGGCGCTGGCGGCACAGACTCGCAGGACTGGGCCGAAATGCTCGAACGCATGTACCTGCGCTGGGCAGACGAAAATGGCTATAAGGTCGAAATCATCGAGCGCAGCGAAGGGGATGAAGCGGGCATCAAAAGCGTCACGATGAGCGTGCGCGGCGACTATGCTTACGGCTATCTGCAAAGCGAACAAGGGGTGCATCGTCTGGTGCGCATCAGCCCGTTCGATGCGGCCAAGCGCCGTCATACCTCATTCTGCAAAGTCGAGCTGTGGCCTGATATCCAGGGGCAGATCGAAATCGACATTAATGAGAAAGATCTCAGGATCGAAACGTATCGTTCCAGTGGGGCTGGCGGCCAGAACGTCCAGAAGAACGATACCGCCGTCCGTATCACCCATGTACCGACTGGCATCGTCGTTCAGTGCCAGAACCAGCGCAGCCAGGTACAAAACCGCGAACGCGCGCTGCAAATCCTCAAAGCGCGGCTGTTTGAGATGGAGCGCAAAAAGCGCGAGGCTGAGCTCGCCACCCTCAAGGGCGAAAACGTCAACGCTGAATGGGGCAACCAAATTCGCTCTTATGTGCTGCATCCTTACCATATGGTCAAAGACCATCGCACCAATTATGAAGATGGCAACACCGATGCTGTGCTTAACGGCCGTTTGAATCCGTTCATGGAAGCCTATCTGCGCGCCAAGGTTAACGGCGGCAGCCTCATCCCTTCAGAGGCGGCGCTCGATGCCGAAGGCGGACGTTGACAAGTAAACTCAGACTGGGGTACAGTGTAACCAGTGGTGGTTCTAATGCTGCCGCTGAAGACAGCCTCGAAATTCTTCCCTTTGCTGACCTTGACTTGCTTAGGCCGGCCTATTATACTTTTACCTGTAAATGATGGCTCTTGCGCTTTTGACTGACGGCCTCAGCGCGGGAACGAAACTCCCAGCGCTGTTTTGTCGTCTCTAGGCGCTCTCAGCACTGGGGCGGCAATGCCTTCGCATTCCCTCTATTATCGAAGTTGCGATATGACAACAACAGTCGATAAAGCCGCCGCGTTTGAAGGGTATTTCCTGCACATCTTCATATCAGCACTAACGGATTAGCGCAGAGGAGGATACGCCTTGGAGGCGAAAGATTTCAGCGCACTGCGCGTTAGCCTTGCTTCGCCAGAACAGATTCGGTCATGGTCATATGGCGAGGTGCTTAAGCCAGAGACGATCAACTACCGCCGGCTCCGCCCAGAAAAAGATGGCCTTTTTTGTGAAGCGATCTTCGGCCCCACGCGTGATTGGCAGTGCTACTGCGGCAAATACAAGAACGTGCGCTACCGCGGCATCATCTGCGATAAATGCGGCGTTGAGGTCACCCGCGCTTCGGTGCGGCGCGAACGTATGGGTCACATTGAACTGGCTGCTCCGGTCGCCCATGTTTGGTATACGCGCCGCGTACCCAGCTATCTCGGTCTGCTGCTCGATGTAAGCCGCCGCAATCTCGACCGAGTCCTTTACTTCGCTCAATATGTTGTCACGCATGTTGATGAAGAAGCGCGCCAAAAAGCGCTCAGCCGCATTGAGCGCGAGCTGCGCGGCAAAGAGGCAGCGCTCGATGACGATTTGGAGCAGCAGCGCTCCGCCATTTTGCTTCAACAAGAGTCGGCTCGCAGCGAAATCGAAGCGCAAACACAGGCGATTTACGAGCACTTTGACAACGAACTGTCGCGCCTTAGCGATGAGATCATGCGCGAGGCGCAGTCGGTACAGGCGCGCCTCGAAGCCAATTTCGGCCAGCCTGCCCCATCTGACATTGATTTCCCCAGTGCGAACACCGTGATCGTCGCGCGCGGTGAAGTGATCGACAACACCCACATCTCGCGGGTGCAAACGATCGTCAACAACCGGCTCAGCAGCCTACAGGCCGAGGTCGAAGCGATGCGCTCGGCAGAAATCGAACAGATGCAGGCTGAATCTCAGGGCGTGTCGGGCGAATCTGCGCTCCAGCTCGAAGGCCAAATGAGTGAGCTGGAGAGCCGCATTGCTTCGCTGCGCCAAAACGCTGAAAAGGCCCGCCACGAGTTAGAAGAACTGCATGTTTTGCAGTTCCTCTCCGAAACGCGCTACCGAGAGTTGAAAAGCCGCTATGGGCAGGTCTTTCAGGCCGATATGGGCGCGGAAGCGTTCTACGAGATCCTCAAAAGCATGGATCTGGATAAGCTGTCCAGCGAGCTTTGGCATGAGGTGCGCACGACTCGGTCGAAGCAACGCAGGAAAAAAGCGACTAAGCGTCTCGGCGTCGTCGAAAGCCTGCGCAAGAGCAACAATCGTCCCGAGTGGATGATCCTAACCGTGCTGCCGGTTATCCCGCCTGATCTACGTCCTATGGTGCAGCTCGATGGTGGGCGCTTCGCCACCAGCGACCTGAACGACCTGTACCGCCGCGTCATCAATCGCAACAATCGCTTGAAGCACCTGCTCGAGCTGGGCGCGCCCGATGTGATCGTGCGCAATGAGAAGCGCATGCTGCAAGAAGCGGTCGACAGCCTGATCGATAACAGCCAGCGCGGCAAAGCGCTCAGCCGCCGCGGCCGCCGCGAGCTGAAATCATTGAGCGATATGCTTAAGGGCAAGAAAGGGCGTTTCCGCCGCAATCTGCTCGGCAAGCGCGTCGATTATTCCGGCCGTTCGGTCATCGTCATCGGGCCGAAGCTCAAGCTGCACCAATGCGGCCTGCCTAAGACGATGGCGCTCGAGCTGTACCGTCCTTTCGTGATCAGCCGGCTGGTGCGCTATAACTATGCCAACAACGTCAAAGGCGCGAAGCGCATCATCGAACGCGAACGCCCCGAAGTTTGGGAAGTGCTCGAAGAGGTCATCAAAGAGCGGCCTGTTCTACTGAACCGCGCTCCCACGCTGCACCGGCTTGGCATTCAGGCCTTCGAGCCGCAGCTCGTTGAAGGCAAAGCGATCCAAATCCATCCGCTCGTCTGCTCGGCGTTCAATGCTGACTTCGACGGCGACCAGATGGCCGTGCACGTGCCGCTCAGCGACAAAGCCGTGCAAGAGGCTCGCGAGCTCATGTTGAGCACGCGCAATCTGCTCAAGCCTGCCGACGGCCAGCCAATCGTCGCGCCGGCCAAAGACATGGTGCTGGGCATTTACTATCTCACGATGGACCCCACCGTTGAAATCATCGCCCGGCCAGATCGTGCTGACGAATTCCGAACCATGGAAGCCCTCAAAAACAGCGGCGTACGCATCGGCATTGCGGCGCGCACGAATGGGTATTTTTACGCCATGAGCCACGAAGTGCCCGGCATGGTCTTGTTCGAGGATCTGGTTGAGCAAGATGAAAGCGGGCGCACGAAAGTTATCGAAAAGGCGATCGATCGCACGATACGCGCGGTGCTCGAGGGCGAGGTCGACTGCATGTTGGCCAACGGCTACGAGATGAAGAAACTGCTTAAGGCCAGAAAGCTTGAGCAGCGCCTCGTCTTGGCTAATCTGCACGAGCGGCGCCATGTCGTCGATATGGATGAGGTTGAATATCTCTATAACCTCGGCCTTGTTGAACTGCATACGCCGATCCTGCTCGGCAACTATTATGACCACCGCCCGGCACAAGACGAGCCGGAACTGACGACCGTAGGGCGCGCGCTCTTCAACCGCATTTTGCCCGACGAGATGCGTTTTGTGCAAGAAACGCTGGGCAAAAAAGGTCTGCAAACGCTGGTGGCCGACTGCTTCCAGCGGCTGGGGTCTGAGCGGACGACCGACATCGTCGATGCGATCAAAGACATGGGCTTCCACTATGCGACGATCTCCGGCACGACGATCGCCGTTACTGACCTCACAGTTCCGGACGAACGCACCGATATTCTGCAAAAGGCCGAAGCCGTCGTCGAGCGCGCAGAGCGCGACTTCCGCCGCGGCCTGCTCACTGAAGAAGAGCGCTACCAGAGCACCATTGACGTTTGGAACCGCGCGAAAGATCAACTGCAAGATCTCATCCGCGATACGCTCAACCCCTTCGGCCCGATCGCCATCATGGCGATCTCAGGATCGACCAAAGGCGGCTTCGGCCCCATCACACAGCTCGCAGGCATGCGCGGCCTCATGGCCGACCCGTCTGGCCGCATCATTGACCTGCCCATCCGCAGCCACTTCCGCGAAGGGCTAACTGCGCTCGAATACTTCATTTCGACACATGGCGCGCGTAAGGGTCTCGCCGATACTGCGCTGCGCACCGCTGACGCCGGCTATCTGACGCGCCGGTTGGTTGATGTGGCGCAGGATATGATCATCAACCGCACTGACTGCGGAACCGAAGCTGGCATTTGGATCCGCCGATCCGATGACGTCGCAGGGCAAACGATCTATGAGCGCATCGTTGGCCGCTGCGCGGCGAGCGACATCCACGATCCCGACACGGGCAAGTTGATCGTCCCGCGCAACGGCATGATCGATGAGGATATCGCCAAGGCCATTCAGAACAGCAGCCTGCCCGAGGTGCACGTCCGCAGCCCGATGACGTGCGCGCTGATCC
>DAOTYT010000289.1:0-13205 GCA_034434615.1 Anaerolineae bacterium
GGAGCATCTCGGTGAACTGCCGCAGGTTCGTCGAAGTGGGGCGTGAGTGGCCCGTACCGAGGATAAAAGCTACGATCAGCCAGCCGATGTAAAGCGCGATCAGTCCGTGAACCGGCGTCATTCGCAAGCTGCGTCTGCGACCAGTTGCCCACTGAAGCAGGTAGACCAGCAGAAAAGCGCCGAGCGCGGCATCGAGCAGTGTAGGGGTGAAGCCGATGCGGACAGGGAAGGTTCCAAACGGCAGCAGCGCCATGACCGCGATGATGCCATAGAGCGCGGCATGGATATTGGTGAGGATGTACAGCGCCGCTAACGCGCCGAGCACCGCGCCGGCTGCGACCAGGGGGCCACCCAGCGCCAGCAGCAGTCCGATCAATCCTCCCAGCCCGCCAATTGCGATGCCGATCAGCGCGGCATAAATTCGTCTATCGAGCGATGTAAGTCGGGTGTGTAACTCAGTTGAACTGCTCAGCATTGGGTTCACGTCGCTGTCGAAACGAGATGACTGCCAGTATACCTGAGACTGCCGCCGTGACTAGGCTGATCAGCAGGCCAATGCGGTAAGAAAGCGGGTCATAGCGAAGCTCGATCACATGATCGCCGGCTGGCAGTTCAAGCGCGGACAGCGCACCGTAGGCTTGGATCAGGCGAACCGGTTCACCATTGCGAAACGCCTGCCAGCCCGGGTAGTGCGGCAGCGCGATGGACAACACGCTGTTGCCAGAAGTCGTCGCATCGATGATGATCCGTTCGGGTTCGAAGATCCGCACCCGGGCTGGCCCAGGCCTGACGGCATCCTGCTCGAACGTGAGCGTTGTCGGTTCGCTTAGTAAAACGGTGCGGCGCAGGTCGATATTTTCGCTCTGGAGAAGGTGGATGGCAGCGCTTGGATCGTCGAGCTGGACGATGCTGCTGGTCATGAGCGCAAAGGGACGCGGATCGTCGAGCTGATGCAAATGTACTCCACCCCACCGATCCATCCCCGTGCCGATGATTTGTGATGGGACGGGCAGCTCGCCCCAGTCGGTGAAGACATAACGCACCGCCATCAGCTCCCAGGTCCTTTCGATCGGAACTTCGCCCTCGATCAGCGCATACATGGCGCTGAGGAACAGCGGGCTGATGCCGCGAATATCGGCCAGCTGATAGAGACTTCCGTAATTATCCGTAAGGCCGCGAAAGCCATCCACAAAAAACGGAGTATTTTCATCCGCCAGCGCCAGCGCCACCAAGGGCGGCGGGGTCATCGAAAGCTGCTGCGACGGCGGGATGGGGTCGTAATTGCTTTCCGCATTCATGCCGAGCGTGAACAAGTCAAAAGCGATCAATCCTGGCAGCAGCCAGATCGCCCAGCGCACCCGCTGGGGCGTTAGCGCCCAAGTCGTCGCAGCCAGCAGCGTCAGCAGCATGAGCATTGTAAAAGTCGCCCTATACAAAGCTATCCCGAGCGCTGCGCGATCGCTCAACCAAACGATGAACATCAGCGCCGCGATCAACAGCGCGGCCCCCGTTGATAAGACCAGCCAGCGCCGCAGTTTGGTGCTGGCCGCGCTGTCTGCCCGGTCGGCGATGCGGCGCAGCTCGACGATGCCCAGACCTGCCAGGATCGCCATGCTGTTCGCGATCAGGTAGGCGGCACGTTCTTGTCCGCGGAAGTAGCTCAACCCTGGCAGCAGATGGTAAAGAATCGGATAGAGTGGGGCGTTAGCGCCAAAACTCCAGACCAGTGAGAAAAGGGCAGTCGCAGCCCAAAATGCGCTTTGTGGGGCGCGCCTCCACACGGCGATCAGTGCCAGCATAAGCCCGCCAATGCCGACGTAGAGCGGTGACCACAGCGTCATGAGGCCGGGGTAGACAAGCTGGATCACATCTTGAAATGGAAAACCATTGCCTTTGGCATCGAAGCCCATATCCGCACGCGCGGTTCTCGGCAGATACTCAAGGCCCGGGATGAGCTGGATGGCCGCCAGCCCGAAGGCCAGCCCGCCGAAGCTGATGACGGTTAGTAAGAATACTGTCCAGCGCAGCCGGCGTGTGATCACCAGATAGGCGCTGTAGGCGACGAGCAGCAGCGTCAAGAAGTAGCTCGTTTGCGGGTGGCCTGCCAACCATGACAGGCTGAGCGCTGCGCCAGTCACAAGCAGCCAACACCAGCGGGGCCGCGCATGGCGAAAAGCCTCTAACAGTCCCAGTGCTGCTAGCGGGAGCCAAATGCCGGCTTCGAGCAGCGCGAGCTGCAGCGGGGGATAGCCCGTCAAATATCCGCCATACCCGCCGACGACTGCCGCTGTAAATCCCGCGGCCATGCTGCTGGGAGCACCCAGCGTGAGCCGGCGTACAAAGGCGTACATCAGCACGGTGTATAGCAGCACATGGGCGGTCATCTCTAATTCGAGGGCATGGTAACTCCACCCGCCGCTCGCATATGCAAGGCCGATGGTGAGCAAACGTGGAGGATAAAACACAGCCGCTTGCGGATCGCCGATAAACGGAAACCCACCGTTGTTGTACGGATTCCAGAGCGGCACTTCGCCAGCCGTAAAACGCTGATATTGGTAGCCCGCAAAAGCGACAAACTGCCCGGAGAAATCACCTTGCTTGAGCGAGGCTTGGTCAGCAGCTATGGGCGTGAATAAGCGCCAGAAGAACAGCAGCCACAGGAAGACAAGGCCCGTGATGGCCAGTAGATCGCCGCGCGGTCGCGGGAACGGGCGTTTCATGGGTCGCTTTCACGAGGGAATACCCGCAGCCGCGATAGATAGGCATAATCGTTTGCCATGCCGCCATCAGGTGTGACGATGCGCAGCCGCGGGAAGCCATCTGGCCGTTGCAAATAGAGGCCAATTTCCAGTTCGTAAATGCCCGGCGGCGTATCAGGGTCTACGATCATGCTGTGTGTATCGACGACGATCTCGCCTGGTACCCAAGTTGAAGTCGGCGCTGTCCATCCCACCGGCTGCGCATCTGAGCCGGCGAATATTGTCAGCGTTCTCGGGTCGATGACATGGGCAAAGACGACATAATCTTCTGTCACTGGGCGCAGTGCGCGCCAGTAGAGCGTCAGCTCCAGCGCATCGCCCGCTTTCGGTGCGAGCGTGTTCAACGAATAGCCGAGCAGTTCGATCTGCCGATCGAAGTTCAGGCTGAGCGGGTTTGGCACATCCAGTGTCGTTTCTCGCGGGAGCAGTTCAATCGTTCCTAGTGTGAAGGTTTCCGTGCCATCTGCTTGCGCCAGCCGTTCGCCGGTCGGCAGATCATACCAACCGACCTCGATGGACAGCGTCTGTGGCGCATAGGCCCCCTCAGGCACATAAATTGCGACCGGGTTGTCCCAAGCGCTTCCAGGTCTTAAATCGCTTGTCGCCAGGGCCCCGCCTCCAGGATACACGTCGCGCTGGCCGATGATGACGCCCTCGGGTGTGACCAGGTGAATGAACAGGCTCCAATCCCGCTCGAGCGGCGCATCCACCTGCACTGCCATTTCAAGTTCAACATACTCGCCGGGGCGAACCGTTGGCCTCATAAAGTGCGACCCGGCCTGAATGCCGATCTGCCCCACCTCTGGCGAGCCAAAGCGCGCCGCTAATGCATCGGCAGGTGAGATGAACGAAGGCCGTGCATACGCTGGCGCGATCACTGTGAAAGGAACCGCGAGCGCAGTCGCGAAGAAAAATAGGATGACCGCGGTCAGGGTGATTGGACGAATGCGCGCGGGCTGCCACCAAATGAGGCCGACTACCATCCAAACGAGGATTGACGACAAAGCGCCGAAGATCAAACGTCCTTGTGAGGCGGGTGTCTCACTCGTCCAGCGCAGGTAGGACAAAAACGTGATCAGCGGCCAAAGCAGCGTGATGCCAGCCGCTAACCAGCGCCGAGTTGGCCAATCGCGGCTTGCCAATCGAACGGCGATGAAGGCCGCAGCGCCGGCCAATCCAATAGCGCCGATGCTGTTGAAAATGAGATAGAGCATCTCCGGCATCGGCACATTGACGCCGCCAAAAAAGCCCCAAAATGCCTGTGTGAAACTATGCCGTTCGGCCCAAAGCTGGCTGGCGTTGGCCGGGATCGCTCGCCGGCCAACGATATCGAGAAAAACGTTCAACCCGGTCGGGTCTCCATAGAGCGTGAAATTTCGGAGATACCACCATCCCGCGATCGCGATGGTCAGCCCGCCAGAGAGCGCTCCGCCTAACAGCAGCGGGCGAAGGCTGCGCTGGCGCAGGCTAAGGGCGATCAGTGCCAGCGCGATCAACGGGATTAAAAAACCGATGTTCAGTTTAGCCAGCAGCCCGGCGCCCGTGGTGGCGCCCAGCGCGGCGTAGGATCGCCAGCCTGGCTCGGTCTTGCTCAACAGCAGCAGCGCGATTTGCAGGGTGATCAGGTTGCCGAGTAGATTGGATAAATTGTCGTTATTGACGGAACCGCTGATGAACAAAAACATGGGCAGAAATGCATTTAGCGCCGCCGCTCCCAGCCCAATTTCTGGTCGTTCAGGAAAGATGGCCAACCCCAATCGGTAAGTGATGTAGACCGTCCCCAGTCCCAGCACGATCGAAAAGAGGCGGACGACCTGCACGGCTAGAAACGTCCCGTTCCATGGAAATGCTTCGCGGTCAGGATGGTGGACGATCATATTGGCGTTACCATCAGGCCGCACGACGCCGATGTCAGCATGTGGGTTCTGGCGGCGTACCGCCTCCATGTCGCTCAAATCGAGCGGGGCTGCGAGCAGGGCTGCCAGCATGTAGTAAAGCGGCGGCTGGCTTCCCTCCTGTCGCCACGGCGTGGGAATGCTCGGGTCTTGAACTGGGAGCCGCAGGCCGTTCTCGGCTAGATAGGCGACCATCGGAAAGTGCCACAGCTCGTCTGAAGCTTCAAAGATGGGCGTAGAGAGGCTGTAGAGAATGGCCAGCGCCGCATAGCCTGACAAAATGAGCGCGAGCAGGCGCCGTTGCTTACGCTGGCTCATCGCTGCTCATTCCGAATGCGTTCAAAAAAGTCAAGCGTCTGCGTGGCAATCGCATCCCAAGAGAACTGCCCGGCCAAAGCTCGCGCGCCTGCTTTCAGCCTACGTCTGAGTTCAATGTCGCTGCGCAGCCGGCGCAGCGCGCTCGCCAAAGCCGAAGCTTCTCCTGGCGGCACCAGCAGCATATTCACTTCATCCTGAAACGCCGCAATCGGCACGGCCGGCATCGTCGTGACGATGGCTGAACCATAATGGAGCGCAGCCATCAGGCTTCCTCGGCGATAAGAAGCCCCATCGAGAAAGGGCAGGGCGACGATATCGGCCGCATCTAGAGCAGCCGCCACCTCGACGTCATCGACAAAGCCGAGATCGATGATCCGGTTTTCCAGATCAAGTTGGCGCATCAGCGCTTTGATCTCTTCCTGATGAGATCGATTTTCAGGATCGCTCGACCCAGGCACGCCGCCAACCACGAGCAGGCGAATCGACTCGTCTTCTTGCGCGAGTTGATGCAGTGCGTGCAGGAGCGGGATCAGCCCTTTTGAGCGATTGATCAAACCGAAAAATGCGATGACGAAGGCATGATGAGGAACGACATGCCGCTGACGCCATGCTTCACGCTCGTGGGCGGCTGGCAGCGGGGCGAGGATGTTGCTGCCGATCGGAATTAACGTGCAGCGGCTGAGGGAACGAAGCTGCAAAGCATCCTCATGGTTGGTGACGATCGCTCCATCTGAAGTGCGCGCCAAATAGCGCACGATCCAAGGCCGCAGCGGTCCCGCTTTGGGAAACAGGTAAGGGAAGCGCAAATCGTGAAATGTCGTCACGACCGGTGCATGTCGAGAGCGCGTCGGAAGGAAATGGATCCATGGAGACATAGAGAAGGCGGCCGTTTGATACTGGATGTTGATGATGTCTGGCTTGTGCGCCTCAGCCCAGCGGGCGACCGTTGAGAAAATCTTGAGACCCCAAGACGGAGCTGTATCCACGATGATGTTCTCGCACGACTCTTCGGCAGTGGGCGGCGCCAATAGAAAAACTGTGTGGCCGCTGCGCGCAAAAGTGCGAGCCAGCACCTGCGTGTACGCGCCGACTCCGCCCTGCATCGGCGGATACTCACCCGTGATCAGGCCGATCTGCATCAGTGCACCCGCAGACCAGAGCGCAGCACCTGCCAATAAATCTGAATGCGTTCGCGTCGTAAATTCGGTTTGTGGCCCAGCATTCGTTTCATGAACTCGATGGCGAGCTGCGCGACGTAGTTCGCCAGCAGCACCAAGCGCAGCATCTGCGCTGCCAGCGCGCCGTGATATTTGCGAAAGTAGCGCAGCTTGCTCTGCTGGAACAGAATATGGGTGCGCGCGGCAACTTGTTCGCTGCTCTTGCCACCATGATGAATGATGCGGGCTGTGCCCAGATAGACGACGCGCCACCCCGCATTTTTGGCGCGCCGGCACCAATCGAGTTCTTCAGAATACATGATGAACCCCTCATCGAGGCCGCCGATTTGCTCATAGACGGCGCGGCGCGCCATCAGCGCAGATCCCTGCACCCAATCGACATCCACGATCGCATCATCGGATGCCTCATTGACGTAGTATGTATCGAGCAGGCCGCGCGGAGCCAGCGGCTGAAGCCATGTGCTCTCTACGAGGCCGATGGACAGGGTTGGGAAGCGACGCCGAGTCGACTGCGGACTGCCATCACTGTTGAGGGTATGCGGGCCAAGAATCCCGACATCAGGATGCGCGTCAAGGTAATCGAGCATCATTTTTAAAGCGCCCGGCAAAACTTGCGTATCTGGGTTAAGCAGCAGCAGATGCCGACCCTTCGCCTGCGCTAAACCAATGTTGTTGCCACGGGTGAAGCCGACGTTCTCAGGCTGTGGAAGCGTTATCACCTGTGGAAACCGTGCAGAGAGCAGGGCCGGTGTATCGTCGCTGCTGGCCGAGTCAACGACGATAATTTCGATGTGAATGCCTGCCGGTGGCGCATCTCCTAGCCCAACCTGCGGGTCAGTCAGGATGCTCTCGAGGCAGGCGCTCAGGAAGTCAGCCGTGTTCCAACTGACAATGATGATCGATAGATCGACCATAGGCTTCGCTATCCAGTTCCGTGCCGCCGTCATTCTACCAGATTTTTGTGACTAAATAGTGCTAGCCGATCTGAAACAGCCGTTCGGCGTTGGCTGTGCTTGCTGCCGCAAAGGTCTCGAGCGAGATGTCCTTCACGGCTGCCAATCGTTCAGCGATCAGGCGGACATACGCCGGTTCGTTCCGCCGACCGCGATGCGGGACAGGCGTCAGGAAGGGGCCGTCGGTTTCGATCAGGATTCTTTCAAGCGGGGTGGCGGCGGCAAGTGTGCGCAGCCCATCAGCATTTTTGAAGGTGACTGGGCCGGTAAAACCGATCATGAAACCCGCAGTGAGCGCGCGTTCGGCGATGATCGGTGAGCCGGAAAAGGAATGCAACACCCCAGGCCGATCGCGCAGAGCGGGTGGCAAAGCGGCCGCCCACGTCTCGAGGATCGCGATCACATCATCGCTCGCATCGCGGTTATGGATGATGACCGGCAGTTCAAACTCAACCGCAAGCTGGAGCTGCGCTTCAAACGCGCGTATTTGAGCGGCGCGCGGGCTTTGCTCCCAGTAGTAATCGAGGCCGATCTCGCCGATGGCGATCACCCGCGGCCTGCGGGCGAAATCGCCGATCCACTCGAGCTGCGACAGATGAAAATCACCGGTACTGTTTGGATGAATGCCAACCGCTGCAAAAATGCCAGGATAATGTTCGGCCAGCGCAAGCGCTTCTTGCGCGGTTTTGTCGTCAATGGCAGGGACGATGATGCGATCGACGCCCGCTAGCTTAGCACGCTCGATCACGCCGTCTCGGTCATCGTCGTAACTTGAGAAGTTGAGGTGGCAGTGCGTATCGACCAGTCGGATCATGACAGGTCTCGTGAAGTGGCCGCAAAAGCGATGTGTTCGTCTGTGTGCCCACACATCGCTTCTGCGGCTGAGAGAATCAGGCTATTCCTCGTCTTCGGTGAATTCTTCGTCAAAGACTTCACCTTCAGGAGTTGGGGTCGGCGTTGGCGTGAAAACTACCGGCAAATTGAAAGCATCGTAGGCGCGGCCGTTGAAGGTGAGGATGACAAATTGGCTTGCTACCCAGCCGCGCTGCCCTTCATAAGTGACTTCCAGCCAGTCGCCTTCCTCGGTGCGTCCGCTCACAACCAACTGGGTGCCGCTGGGGATCAGCCGCAGCGACTCAGCTGCTGTGCTCGGTCTGCGGCGCAGATGAAGGTTGGCATTTGGATCGAGCCGTACTTCAGCGATGACCGTATCGGCCAGTGGGTTAGCCGTCGGCAGGGGAGGCGCGATCACTTCGCCGCTGATCTGGCCTGGCCGGTTGGCCGGGATCGTCGGCAGATCGGCCAGGCGCTGGGTGCGGCCGGCTGGATCGTTCACTGCCAGGAACAGCGCATTCACCCACGCGGTGATGCTGCCGCCGCCCGGCTGATTATACGTTGCGTACAGCCACGTTTCAGCCGGGACGAGGTCGCGGCGGCCTTCGGCTTCAAGCAGTTGAGCGGGGTCAACAAACTCCGTCGCCTCGGGATCGGGCGTTGCATCGATCGGACGGGTCGGTTCGCCCTCGCGCCCAAGCACATTGAGGATGCTGCCTGAAGGGGCGAGCCCAAGAGAACGTGCATTGGTGCTTGGATATTCGCGCATTTGCAAATTCGCGCCCGGGTCAACCAGCACCCGTGCAGTCGGGCCGAGGAACACGGTTGGTGTGGGCACGGCTGGCATGGGTGCGATCGGCTCTGCTGGTGCTTGCTCGGGGGCCGGGGCTTCTGTCGCTGGCTGAAGGATGATTTGATCAGCGGGGGGCACGGGCGTCGCGAGCACGATCTGGTTGTCTACAGTGGTGGGCACGGCTGCGACCGCCGTGCCGGTGACGGGCGTGCTGGCCGCCGTTCGCGCTGCCGAGAAGGGGGGCAGTGCGATCACGGCAGCGCCCGCTTCGCTGGGGATACCAAACACTTCATAGAATGTGCCCCCGTAAATCCCGTCCAACGCCAGTTCGGTGGGGATAGTCGTCGTGGCAGTCGCTGTCTCGATAATGAGCGTATCCATCGTCGGCGCGACCAGCGCAAGCTCATAGGCGCCTGGCTGAACGCCGATGATCACGCGCTCGCCGCTGGAGAGCGCGGCGCTCATCGTGCTCTCGTTGCCGGCGGCATTGACGATTTGCACGAGTGCATCGCGCGGGCCAACCATGGCGATTTCGCTCAAATAGGTCTCCAGCAGCAGCCCCTGAGGCCCAGAGAAGGCGATCGCGGTCTGATACTGTCCGGCGCTTATGGTGAGCGTCGTGGCGATGATCGAGTCGGCTTCACCGGCCAGTCGAATATCGGCGGCATATTCACCGGCAGGCATCGCGATATATTCAGTCGCATCCTCGAAGGCGAGCTCAGGAGCGATCAGCACGCCATCAAGATAGATATCCACCGGCGGGGCTGCCGCTACACCGTGAGCGAAGCGCACAAAGCCGCTGTTTGCTTCAGCGCGCACGCCGGTGGAGAGCAGGAGCAGTTCCGGTTGTTCTGGTGTCCCAAGGGCGACCGCGATATATGAAGTTCCACCGGTCAGCGCTAGCGTCGTGACGGGAATGAGCTGTTCTTCAAGCGTCGCGCCCTCTGGAACGAGTGTGATGTCATAGCGACCTGCTGGCAGATCGATCGTGCCGTAAGGCATGCCGTAGGCTAGTCCTGGCATCACAGGCCGGCCATCATCCAGCACGACGTCAACTGTGGGCGCCCCTTCGATGGCATGAACGCCGGTTAGGCGGGCATTGCCAAAAGCGAGCGAGGTCAAATCATCTTCAAATACAACAAAGCTGGGCGAGTTGGGAGAGGAGGCGATCAGTGTGAGTGCGGTGCTCGCCATAATTGTTTGTTCCCACAGCGTATCCCCTGAGCCAGCTGCGCGCACGACGATCGAGCGCGGGCCAGGGCTTACTTCGATATGGGAAGTTGTTTCACCAAAAGCGAGACCTGTCTGGGCGAGATCGCCATCGACAAAAATATCGATTGCCGGTGCACCGGGCACAGCATGCACGAAGCGCAGCGCACTCGTCCCGCTTTGCGCCGCTGCCGGCAGCATCAGCGACACGGCCGGCATTATTGCCAGCATCATCAACGCCAGCAGGCGCTTTGACAAGACCTTCATTCGATTCACTCCTTACTGTCAGGGGTAGCTATTACGTGCCTTCTTCCCATTGGCTGAGATAACGTGCCTGTTCATCGGTGAGGGTGTCGATTTGGACGCCCATCGCTTCTAGTTTCAGCCGCGCGATCTCCTGGTCGATCGCGTCTGGGATAGTATAAACAGCCGGACTCATCTGCTTGCCATGCTGCGCCATGTACTCTGCGGCAAGCGCTTGATTGGCAAAGCTCATGTCCATCACGCTGGCTGGATGGCCTTCGGCTGCGGCCAAGTTGATCAAACGGCCCTCGCCTAAAACGTACAGCGGACGACCGCCAATGCGATACTCTTCGACGAACGGACGGACCAGCCGAGGCTTCCCATCGCTCATGTCGGCTAGGCCGCGCAGATTGATCTCGACGTTGAAGTGTCCCGAATTTGCGAGGATGGCGCCGGGTTTCATGCGCTCAAAATGATGTGTATCCAGCACATTGATATCGCCGGTCGCGGTGATGAAGATATCGCCGATCGGGGCTGCTTCCAGCATCGGCATCACACGGAAACCATCCATAACCGCTTCCAGCGCGCGCAGCGGGTCAACTTCAGTCACGATCACGTTGGCGCCCAGACCGGCCGCCCGGCTGGCGATACCGCGGCTGCACCAACCATAACCGGCGACGACGACGGTGCGCCCGGCGATTAGGATGTTCGTCGCGCGTATGACGCCATCCATCGTGCTTTGGCCGGTTCCATATCGATTATCAAACAGGTGTTTGGTATTGCTGTCATTGACGGCGATCACTGGAAAGGCGAGCGCGCCATCTTTCGCCATCGCGCGCAGCCGAATGACGCCCGTTGTCGTTTCTTCGGTCCCGCCTACGATATCCTCTAGCAAGTCGCGCCGGCTCTTGTGAATGGTGCTGACGAGATCGGCGCCATCGTCCATCGTGATGTGCGGCCGGTGGTCAAGGGCGGCGCGGATGTGATCATAATAGACGTCGTTGTTCTCACCCTTGATGGCGTAGACAGGGATCTCGTAATGAGAAACCAGCGACGCAGCAACGTCATCCTGCGTGGACAGCGGGTTTGAAGCGCACAGGACGACGTCTGCGCCTCCAGCTTGCAGCGTGTGCATTAAATTTGCAGTTTCCGTCGTCACATGCAGGCAGGCAGAAATGCGCAGCCCGCGCAGCGGTTTCTCTCGTTCGAAGCGCTCGCGAATGGCGCGCAAGACGGGCATCTCTTGTTCTGCCCATTCGATGCGATAACGGCCACCGGGCGCAAGATCGAGGCTTTTGACATCGTGTTCAACTGCCATGGTTGCTCCTGATTAATCGAAGGTCGGGCGAAGCCCTAGAAGATGCGATTCTAACACAGCGATTCTAGGCTGTCTCTAGGCCTTTTTTGCTGGTTCGAGCAGTGCGTCAAGCAGCCCTTCGTCATCGAAATGCTGGCGAAAGCGCTGGACGAAATCGCTTACCGTGAAGCGGTGGCTTTGAGTGCCCACTTGTTCAAGGACAAATGTCGCACATAGAGCGCCGAGTTGTCCGCACAGTCGAAGCGGCCACCCATGCGCCAATCCACAGATCAAGCCAGCGCGGTAGGCATCGCCAACCCCAGTCGGGTCTTTGATCGCCTGTGGCGAGATGACCGGCACGTGAATGATTTCGTCTTCGTTGTAGATATGCGATCCATGCTTGCCGCGCGTGATGACAAGGATCTCGAACAACCGGCTCAGTTCATCGATCGAAAGGCCGGTTTTAGCGCAGATCATCTCCGCTTCGTAGGCATTCACCACCATCGCATAGGCGCCTTCCATGCCCTTGCGCAGCTCATCGCCGTTTAAACGTGGCACTTGCTGGCTGGGGTCATAAAGAAAACGGATGCCACGGCTGCGGCATTCTTCGGCGAGGTTAACCATGGCGATCGGGTCATTGGGGGAGATGACCACGAGATCAGGGGTGCCATCATAAACATCGGCCAGCGAATAATGGCGCGCACAGGCCATCGCGCCGCTGTAAAATGATGCGATTTGATTGTTATCGAGATCGGTGTTCACAAAAAACGATGCGGTAAATACCTCATCGATCTGGCGCACCGTGCTTGTGTTGACGCCCGCGCTCTCCAACCAGCGGCGGTAGTCGCCAAAATCTCGCCCAACGGTGCCGAAAAGCTTGGGCTGCATCCCCAGCAGCGCCATCGTGTAGGCGATATTAGCAGCCACGCCGCCCCAGTGTTTGGTCATATCCTCGACCAAAAAGCTGAGGCTGATCTGGTGCAGATGTTCCGTCATGAGATGTTCGGTGAAGCGTCCCGGGAAACGCATCAAGTAGTCATATGCGATCGATCCCGTTACAATGATGTCCATGGTTTTGACCTGATGAGCCAATCGACGTTGCCGCGCGGCAGTATACCACAATCGTCGATGCTATTTATAGATGTGACCCAAGGCGCATGGTGATGGAACAGTTTGATGTTCATGCTCTGAACGCGGCACGCATCCGCTTCGATTTTGACGGGCTGCGGCGCGGTTATTACAGCGATAAATACTTCGAAAATGTCGTTCGGGTGCTTGAAGCCGCTGTCGCCCAGCAGTATACGTTCGCAGGGCACAGCCCGCGCTTTTCTGAGGCTGACCGGTTGAGCATCCCGGTCGGCGACTTGGTCGTTGAAGCGCAGATCTTCACCCGCCACAAACCTCGCGCGCTGGCGGCAGGTATTCACCCCGCATTGACGATCTTGCGCCACTGCACCGGCTATTTCGACCAGGGGGCGTTTACTGGCCAGTTCGTCGAGACATGGCAGCATCTCGATGTCGAAGCGGTCCCTGATGGAACCTTTCTCCCCTATGACGGTGACCCGGAGCATGTTGCACCAGCGATCAAGATTCGCGGGCGTTACCGCGATTTCGCGCTGCTTGAAACGCCGCTGCTCGGCGTTCTCTCCCGCGCGACGCGCATCGCGACGCACGTCTATCGCGTTTTAGAGGTTGCCAACGGCAAGCGCATCCTTTATTTTCCCGC
>DAOTYT010000290.1:0-2440 GCA_034434615.1 Anaerolineae bacterium
ATCTGAGCTAGACGGCCACACGCGCCCGGTATTGACAGCTGGTTTCAACCCTGCAGGGACTTTGCTGATCACCGGGAGCGGCGATAACAGCCTGCGCATATGGGCGGTAGGCGATGACAGCAGTTGAGCCGCCAGCCACCGATTGACGCTCCTTAGCGCGGCGGCTATACTAATTCCGATCAGCTAAAACCTGAAAACTGGTAATAAGCACGATACTGAGAATGGTGATAAGCATGGATACACCTGCCCCTGCCCTTGATCTGCTTGAGATCTTGCGCTGCCCAGTAGCAGTGCATTACACCGATCGCGGCGAAGACCCGGGGCGACTGGAATTGGTCAAAGGCTGCTGGCTCGTCTGCGCTGATTCGGGCTATAAATATCCCATTCGCGATGGCATCCCAGCGATGCTGGTCGAAGAAGGCGCCAAGTGGAAAGATACTCCTATCGAGGATCTGCCCGTCCCGCCGCCAGCACCCTAAGCGCCGGTTCCGCGTCATGTCTCTTCACCAATAGCTGCGCACGCCATCGGGGCGCCAAGTATTGCAGTCTCAATTGCGCGCGTTTGGCAGTCACGTTATACTGCGAATAATATGCGCGTTCCTAACCACAGCGAAGAGACCAGTCAATGGCCGACTTTACGCCTCACGTAGCGCCAGCTCGCGAACCTTCTGCTTTACCAGTCATGGTGCCCAAGAAGCTGGTGGGTCGTGAAGTGACGCTGGCGCGCGTTTACTCTCTGCTTAAAGAGGCAAAACCCACGCTGCTCTATGGCCCTTCTGGCATCGGCAAATCGGCTTTGGGCGCGACGCTGGCCAGTGCCTATACCGAGCGCGCAGGCGGCGTGTTATGGCTGGATGTGCGCGATCCTTCGCTGACCGACCTGATCGTCAAAATTGGCCGCGCTTACCAGATCGATGCGATCACGTCGAGCGATAATCCGCTGGCTCACATCAACAGCGCAGCGTCAGCGCTGGCTCAGCAGTCGCCTCTGTTGGTCTTTGATGGCGTCCTGAACGCCCAGGCGATCGAAGAATTTCTCGACCGCTGCGCACGCAATCTGCCGGTGCTGCTGCTCAACGATGAAGAACTCGATGGCCCATGGACAAGCCTGCGTTTAGGCCGGCTGGAGCCAGATCAATCGACCGCGCTGTTCAAACTGGCCGCCGAGGTCAACACCGCCGACGTCAGCGATCAGGAGATCGGTGAACTGGCAGAGGCGCTCAACTATACGCCGCTGGCGCTGGTGATCGCTGCCGGCGCAGTGCGCGCGACTCGTCAAAGCCCGGCCGAATTTCTCTCTACCCTGCCGGCTGCGCCCGGCGCACAGGTGACGCCGCAGCTTCTGGCCCTCACTGCGAGTTTTCGCGGCCTCAATAGTGCGCTGCAAGGCCTCATGCTCGTCCTCGGCGCTACCTTTACCGGCTCTGCTTCTGCCGAGATGATCAGCCTGATCGGCGGCGCGCCCGAAGACAGCGTCAAACAGGCGCTGACGATGCTGCTCAACCGCTATCTCGTTGAGCGCCACCAGCGCTATGGCGAACCGCATTATCAACTGCACCCAGTCGCGCATGCTTTTGCGCAAAGCTGGCTGCGCGGCTCTCACCGGCTGGAGGGGCTGCAAGCCAAAGTGCGCGAAGCTGTATTCACCTATGTGCGCAAACATGCCACCGCGCTGCCGGCTGATCACGACCGACTGTCCGCCGAAATGGATTTGATCGTCGCCACGGCCGCCTGGGCCGCCGAACGCGGCGACCGCGACACTGCGACGCTGCTCGCCAACACCTTGATGCAAGCGGGCGATTTCGTCAATGTGCGCGGGTATCTGCACGAGCTGCTGATCTTGCGCAAACTGGGCGCCAGTTCCACCAGCGCGTTTCCGGCCTACAACGGCGAGGCTGTGCCGAGTTCCTTCCCTCCTCCCATTGATGAGACGGAGGTAGATGAACCGATCGCGCCGCTGGATGAAGATGACGAAGACGAGGCGCTGGTCGAACTGGAAGAGACGGCGGAACTCGACCAGGATGCGGAATCGGAAGAAGATGTGATCCCCTTTGACAGCGCCGCCTTCACCAGCCGCATCTTGCCCGAAGAGGACGGTGCGCCGCAGACGGCCCTCCACCTTGATGAGTTTGAGGGCGATGATCTCGAAGTGGAAGATGACGAGGAGGAGGACGAATTCCTTACCGATTTTTCCGACGAAGAAGCTTTCGACGAGCTGGAAGATTCGGAGGTGGAGCAACTTGATCTCATCGGTCTTGATCCGTTAGAAGCATCTCCGTCAACACCTGTAGAAACAGCCCCGCCGCCTTTGGAGCCTTCGGCGATGTTCGAGGGCGGGACGATCGCCGAACTACGCCGCCAGTTGATGGCGGCGCGCAGCGCGCATGACCGGCGCCGGCAAGCAGAACTCTACAGTGCCATCGCGGCCGAACATGAAAAT
>DAOTYT010000291.1:0-10066 GCA_034434615.1 Anaerolineae bacterium
CGTGGGCAGCAAGGGGAGTCGCCAATAGAAGAAAACAGAGCGTAAGGATGACCTGAAACGGCCGCGATCGAAGCAGAGACAACCGTACGATACCACCTCCGGCAAGCACGTTGCCATTAAGAAATGCGCTGCACCGACTCCTAATTTTACTTCTCTCCCCAGTGCACTGCTATAGTCCCAAACATGAACAGCTGGAAAGCAACCTGCTTGAAGCCAGCCGCCCGCATCAGCGCGGCCAGTTCCTTCGGCGTTTTGAACGCTTGAGTGGACTCTGGCAGGTACTCATAGGCATCGCCGTGGCCGCTGACCAAACGGCCCAGGGTAGGGATAACGACGCGCAGATGAAACAAAATGAAGGGGCGCAGCACATTCTGGGGCGGCGGGCAGGTATCGAGGATGACGAGCCTCCCCCCTGGTTTGAGGACGCGATACTGCTCGGCAAAAGCGCGGGGAATGTCGATGACGTTGCGCATCAAATAGCCGGCTGTCACCGCGTCAAAAGTCCCTTCACGAAAAGGCAGGTTCAGGGCGTCGGCGCCGCTCCACTGGATGCGATCGCCGGACGGCTGCCGCTGGCCGACGCGCATCATGCCCAGCGAAAAATCGCCGCCAACCACCTGCAGGCCGGGAACTGCACGCAGCGCTTCAAAGGCAATGTCGCCGGTGCCGGTCGCCAAATCGAGCAGACGATCTCCAGGCGACAGACGCGCTTTTTCGACGACGAAGCGACGCCAGCGCTGGTCTTGCCCGGCAGTCATCAAGCGATTCATCAGATTGTAACGACCGGCGATCCGGTCAAACATGTTTTGTACGTAGTCGGCGCGTTCTTTGCCTTGCAGGATCGTCATGATTCAATCACAGCGCGTAACTAATAAGGATGAAGATGATTGTACTCGATGTGGATTAATTGTGCATGAGATGGCCGCAACCGTCTCCGGGTCGTGCCGGAGACGGCTTACAGCAGCAGTTTAAGCGATGAGATGAGGCGCGGCGCTCGCTTCTTCCGCAGCGGCGGCACGGCGGCCGCGCAGCAGCCGAAGCAGATCGCCGATCAACATGACCGGGGAGGTAAGCACGATGATCAGCAGCCAGTCGCGCAGCGACAGCGGCACCGTGCGGAAGATTTCGCCGCCGAACTGCACAATCGCGATGGTGCCGAGCAAGATGAGCGCGGCGATGCCGAGGAACATACGGCTCTGAAGGATATTATCAAACGCCGAGGCGTCTAACCCCATCACCCGGGCATTGAACAAATTCCAGAATTGGAGCATGACGAAGGTGGCGTAGAAGATCGTCAGCTCGTAGGGAGTGACCACACCGTCCCCCTGAATGACGAACAGGAAGATCACCAGCAGCCCAACCAGCGACAACCCCAATCCAAGAATGCGCCGCCCCATCAGATGGCTGATGATGAACTCGCTGGGTTTGCGCGGCCGGCGTTTCATCACCGCCCAACGGGCTGGCTCGGTCGCCAGCGCCAGCGACGCAAAGGTATCCATGATTAGGTTCACCCACAGCATCTGGATGACGGTGAGCGGGAACTGCACGCCGACGAACGGCCCCAGCAGCGCGATTCCCAAAGCCGATACGTTGATGGTGAGCTGGAACAAGATAAAGCGCTGGATGTTCTGATAGAGCGAACGCCCCCACATCACGGCATTGACAATGCTCTTGAACGAGTCATCCAGCAGGACGATGTCGCTCGCTTCTTTGGCAATATCGGTGCCCGAACCCATCGCCAGACCGACATTGGCATGGTTGAGCGCTGGCGCATCGTTGGTGCCGTCTCCGGTCACTGCGACGACATGCCCCGCCTCTTGCAGCGCTTTGACCAAACGCAGCTTATCCAGCGGGCGGGCGCGCGCCAGTATCTTGAGCGAGAGGGCGGCTTGTCGCGCTTCTTCATCGCTCAGCGCCTCGAACTCGCGGCCAGTATAGATAGCGCCGGGGCGCGTCTCATCATCGGCATCCCACAGGCCGATCTGACGAGCGATCTCTTTGGCAGTTTCCGCATTATCGCCGGTCACAATCTTGACCATAATGCCCGCCTCGCGGCAGGTTTGGATGGCTGCCGGAACCTCATTGCGGATCGGGTCGGCAATCGCGATATAGCCCAGCCAGATCATATGGTGGGCGATATCGCTCAAATCGCTGTCATCGGGCTGCGGGATGATCTTGTAGGCGAAGCCGAGCACGCGCATGCCGCGCTTTTGCAATTGCAGCATCTCCTCTTCGAGCCGCGCCCGGTGCGCTTCGATCGGGTCAAGCCCGGTCGAAGTCAACATAAACGCGCATCTATCGAGGACGATCTCGGGCGCGCCCTTGACGTGCAGCGTCGGGTCGCCATGCACCGCCGAGATGCCGAGCGTCGCCATGTATTTACGCTCTGCCGAAAAATTCATCTGCTTTAGCAGTTTGAAGCGCGTGCGATGCGGCAGGTAGTCAATTTGCCGGCTCTCGAGCCACAGCAGAATAGCGCCCTCCGTGCCATCTCCCAACGGCCGCACCGGCTGGCCGGGCACCCGGCTGAGATTAGCCGTCGAATTGGCGCTGCACGCTTCGGCGACTAAGATCTCCTCTGGCGTCTCCAGGGTCGCAACGAAAGTACGATCGGCCAGGATCGGGAAGTTCGCATCGAACACGCGCATTTGATTGAGCGTGAGCGTGCCGGTTTTATCCGAGCAGATGACTGTGGCCGCGCCAACCGTCTCGGTCGCATGCATGCGGCGGACGAGGTTGTTGGTCGCGGTCATGCGGCGCATGCTGTAGGCCAGGCTAAGCGTGACGCTCATCGGCAGGCCTTCCGGAACCGCGACGACGATGATCGTCACCGCGACCATGAAATAGCGCAGCAGCGCCAGGCCCACTTCAGTCGGCAGCCAGCTCGAGGGCGCCGGCGGCAAGATGCCGAGCGCGACCCCTAACCCCGCGCCCACAGCCAGAATGAGCGCGCCCACACCGACCGGTTTCAACCAGCCGCCTAACCCCTTCTCCGCCAGCCAGCCAGCCGGCTGGCGCGGGCGGCCAGCCAGCTCCAACCCATCGTACACGATCGGCAGCCAGATGCGGCTGATCATGGTCAGCATGCTGACGGTGAGCAAACCGATGAAATACCAGTTCGAGCCGTTCAGCACGAGATCGCCTATGGAAACGCCGCGCACCACCAGCGCCAGATAAGTCAGCCCGGCGACGGTGAACCCAACCACGCCGATCAGCTTGCTCAGGCGCTCTAGCTGCGCATTAAGCGGGGTGACTTCATATGTCTCCACCGCCGCGGCGTGGGCGATCTCCCCGATCTTGGTTGCATCGCCCACCGCGCTCACTTCCATTACCCCGCGTCCAAAAGCGACGAGCGTGCTGCGATAGGCCTTGTCATCGCTAAAGTGCTCGTCGGCCGCGGTCTGAGTCGTGCTGACGACTTTGTGAACGGGCATTGATTCGCCTGTGAGCAGCGCCTCATTGACTTGGAGATCGACCGCTTCAAGGACGACGCCATCGGCTGCGATCTCTGCACCTTCTTCCAGCAGGACGATATCGCCAACCACCAGATCTTTGCGCGGAACCGTCACGAAAGTGCCATCGCGGATCGCGCTGATCGGCATTTCATCGTTGACTTGATTGAGGACGTCGAACTCGCGCCGAGCGCGAAATTCATTCAGGAACGCGAGGGTCGTCGCCAGCAAAATCGCGATGATGATGGCGATGCCCTCAATATAGTGGCCATCGACCATGCCAACAACGATTGTGATCGCCGCCGCGATCATCAGGATGCGGATGATTGGATCCTCAAACTTCTCGAGATACAGCTTCCACCACGGATCACGCGGCGGCGGCGTGAGCACATTGCTGCCATGCAGCGCGCGGCTGGCTTCAACCTCGGCCGCCGTTAACCCCCGGAAAGGAAGCGCCTCTTCTGGAGATGCTTCTTTGATTTCCTCTTTGACCTGCATTGATCCACCTTATCGACATGGCGAGCGGTCGCCATGATCGTTCCTTTGACCGATTCGATTCATAAAAACCGCGCACAAGAATTTGGTGCGCGCATAATCTATTCTAGTCCATTTAATGGGCGAGAAATGGCCAAACTTCCCCCATTTTTTAGGGGTAGTTTACGACAATGCTTAAGACTGTTTGGCGAATCTTATGCGATCAAAGGCGGCGCGCTTCGATGGCGACCCAGTCACCACACCTGCGGCGAGCGTAAGGTTCGAGGCCGGTTCGGCGCAGCGCAGCCTCAACTTCTTCCGCCTGTTCGAGGATGATACCGCTGAAAACAGCCGAACCGCCGGGCCGGATGATTTGCCCTAACTGCGCATCGCAAAGTTGAATGATGGTGCGCGCCAGAATATTGACGAGCGCAAAATCGAAGCGGCGCGCAGAGGTGAGCACCGTTTCAAGGCTGCCCTGCTGCGCCGTGATGTGCGCAGCCACCCCATTGTATGCTGCGTTGGCGCGGGTTGCTTCAACTGCGATCGGGTCGATATCGAGCGCGAGCACGTGCGCCGCCCCGAGTTTGGCCGCCCCAATCGCCAAAATGCCAGAGCCGCAGCCGAGATCGATGACCTGAGCGCCAGGAGGCATGATCGCTTCGGTCGCCTCGAGACAGAGCTGCGTTGTGGGATGGGTGCCTGTACCGAACGCCATACCAGGGTCGAGCGCGATCTCGACGACATCCGGGTCGAGCGTCATTTGCACCCACTGCGGCCGGATGAGCAGCCGCCGACCGATACGCACGGGATGATAGTGGGCTTTCCACGCTTCAGCCCAATCCTGCTCATCGATGACGCGGAACGCTGGCTGCGGCATGGGGTACAGCCAATTCAGATGGCTGAGCGCGGCCTCGAGCTGCGCGCGCACCTGCGGAGCGCGTTCATCATCGGGGATATAGGCGCGCACGACCAACCGCTCCGGCGGCGGAAGCTCGTCTTCATCCAGCTTATCGGGCGGAATCCCCTCATGCTCGATTGATACCCCCTGATACCCATAGCGCTGCAGCAGCTCCGCCGCGGCTTCGGCGGCTTCCCCGTCAACCTCCAGCGCGACCTCGACCCAACGAGACACTCAGTTCTGCTCCCCGGCGAAGAAATCCATCACGCGGTCGAAGAACCCTTTACCGTTGCGCTGCGGGCTAACCTCGCTGCCCAGCGTCGCGGCGAGCTGTTCGAACAAACGCCGCTGCTCATCGGTGAGCTTCGTTGGAATTTCGACCTGAACATAGACGAGCTGATCGCCGCGCCCGCTGTTAGAGCCGTCGCTGCGCAAGCGGGGCACGCCTTTGCCGCGTAACCGGAAGACACGGCCCGTCTGCGTGCCGGCCGGGATCACCAACTCGACGTCGCCATCAACCGTCGGAATGACGATGCGGTCGCCCAGCGCCGCCTGCGCCACGTTAATGACGATCTCAAGGATGATGTCGTTATCTTTGCGTTTGAAGAACTCGTGTTCCTGCACGTGAACCACCACGTACAGGTTGCCTTTCAAAGCGCCGGTTTCGCCCGTATCGCCCTCACCGCGAATTTGAATTTGTAATCCTTCGCGCACACCAGCCGGGATCTGCACCGTGAGCACGGCCTTATTGCGCACCCGACCGCCGCCGCGGCAGGCCGTGCAGGGCGATGCGATCGTCTCGCCGCGCCCCCCACAGCGCGGGCAGGTGGTCACTTGCACCATCGGGCCCAGGAACGTTTGCTGAACCTGCCGCACTTCGCCCGTGCCGCTGCACTGCGAGCAGCGCACCGGGGTCGTGCCGGGGGCCGCGCCGGTGCCGGCGCACGTTTCGCACATTTCAAGCCGTTCGAATTCGATCTCCTTCTCCACGCCGAAGATCGCCTCTTCGAAGGTGACCGTCACATCGACGCGGCGGTCGGCGCCCGGCCGCGGCCCTCGCCGGCGCTGGCCGCGCATGCCACCGAAATTGCTGAAGAACTCCTCAAAGATCTCTTCAAAGCCGCTGAAACCCGTGCCGCTGAAACCGCCAGCACCCTGTACGCCAGCATGGCCAAAACGATCATAGCGCGCGCGGCGCTCATCGTCGCTCAGAACTTCATAGGCTTCGTTGATCTCTTTGAAGCGCGCTTCCGCGTCGGGGTGGGTGCTGACATCGGGATGGTATTCGCGCGCCAGGCGTCTAAATGCTGATTTGATTTGCGCTTTATCAGCATTTCGAGAAACGCCCAGAACCTCATAATAATCTCGTGCCATAGCGGTTCGCGCCTGTGCCCTGCTTTCGATCTCAAATCGTCAACTGATGTGATCTAGATAGGCCAGAGGGGCGCAGGCCGTTTGACCGCGCCCCTCGTACTGCGATACGATGCGAAGCGCTTAGGCCTCGGTGAACTCAGCGTCGACGACATCCTCATTGGGCTTGCCGCTCTTGCCGCTGCCACCAGCAGCATTGGCGCCATCAGCGCCGGCTGCGGCGCCCTGCGGCTGCTGCTCATACATGCGCGCGCCCAGCGTTTGGATATGCTGGTTGAGCGCATCGATGGCCGTGCGAATTTGTTCCATATTGCCGGAAGCCTGCGCCTGCTTGACGGACTCAATGCGCTCATTGGTTTGCTTCTTGGCGTCTTCTGGCAGTTTATCGCCAAAATCGCGCAGGAATTTCTCGGCCGTGAAGATCGCGCTTTCCGCCTGATTGTTCAGCTCGGCGGCTTCTTTGCGTTTGCTGTCTTCGGCGGCGAAGCGCTCCGCCTCTTTGACCATGCGCTGGATCTCTTGTTCGGTCAGGCCGCTGCTGGCCGTGATCGTGATGCGCTGCTCGCGGCCGGTGGCCTTGTCACGAGCGCTCACGTTCAAAATGCCGTTAGCGTCGATATCGAACGTCACTTCGATCTGCGGCACGCCGCGCGGCGCCGGCGGAATGCCGTCAAGAATAAATTTGCCGAGCGACTTATTGTCAGCGGCCATCGGCCGTTCGCCCTGCACGATGTGGATCTCAACCTGCGTCTGATTATCCGTCGCGGTTGAATAGACCTGGCTCTTGCGCGTGGGGATGGTCGTATTGCGCTCGATCATCGGCGTCGCCACACCGCCCAGCGTCTCAACGCTGAGGGTGAGCGGGGTCACATCGAGGAGCAGGATGTCCTTCACATCGCCGCGCAGCACACCCGCCTGAATGGCCGCGCCAAGCGCCACCACCTCATCGGGGTTGACTCCCTTGCTGGGATCTTTGCCGAAGAAATTCTTGACCGCCTCGACGACCGCCGGCATGCGCGTCATACCGCCGACGAGGATGACGGTGTTGATGTCTTTCGGCTCAAGACCGGCATCGCGCAGCGCTGCCTTGCAGGGATCGATCGAGCGCTGGATGAGCGCAGACGTGAGCGATTCGAGCTTGGCGCGCGACAGCGACATGTTGAGATGTTTCGGCCCGCTGGCATCGGCCGTGATGAACGGCAGGTTGATATCCGTGTTCAGCGTGCTCGAAAGCTCGATTTTGGCTTTCTCGGCAGCTTCTTTCAGGCGCTGAAGCGCCTGCCGATCGTTACGCAGATCGATGCCGGTATCTTTCTTGAATTCATCCGCGATCCAGTTGATGATCGCCTCGTCGAAGTCATCGCCGCCCAGATAGGTATCGCCGTTGGTGCTGCGCACTTCGAAGACGCCGTCGCCCACCTCAAGGATCGAGATATCGAAGGTGCCGCCGCCGAGGTCGTAGACGGCGATGATCTCATTTTTGCGCTCGCCGAGGCCGTAGGCCAAGCTGGAAGCGGTCGGCTCGTTGATAATACGCAGCACTTCCAGGCCGGCAATGCGACCCGCATCTTTGGTGGCATTGCGCTGGGCATCGTTGAAATAGGCCGGAACGGTGATCACGGCTTGATCGACCGTTTCGCCCAGATAAGCTTCAGCGTCGGCCTTGATCTTTTGCAGGATCATCGCCGAAATCTCAGGCGGGCTGTATTCGCGCCCACCCATGTGAACGCGGACATCGCCATTGGGGGCGGCGCTCACTTTATAAGGCACGACTTTCATTGCGCGCTGCACTTCGGGGTCATCGAATTTGCGCCCCATGAAGCGCTTGACCGAGAAGATCGTGTTCTCGGGGTTGATCACCGCTTGATTGCGCGCTACTTTGCCAACCAGCCGTTCACCCGTCTTCGGATTAACCGCCACGACGGACGGGATGAGACGCCCCCCTTCCGATGACGGAATGACCACCGGTTCACCACCTTCCATCACCGCGACGACAGAGTTGGTCGTGCCGAGGTCAATACCGATAATTCTACCCATGATCTATCTATCTCCTATCTTTGTTATCGTTAGGCCCTTAGTCGCAGTTCGTGCGCTCGTGACGTTTTTCCCTTCGCACTGCGCAAGCGACGCGCTATTGAGCGACACGCTATTGAGCGACACGCACCAATGCAGGGCGCAGCACACGGTCGCCGATGACATAGCCTTTTTGCATCGTGGCCGTCACGTGGCCGCTCGGCACGTCGCTTGCTTCGTCCATGCCTACTGCCTCATGCAGCTTGGGATCGAACGGCTGGCCAGTGGGGTCGACCGGTTCAATACCGAACTCATCGAGCAGTTTCACCAGTTTACGCTGGATCATGATGACTCCGTTGACCCACGGCTCATCGCTCAACCCTTGTGGCACGTTGGCAATAGCACGGTCGAAATCGTCGATGATAGGCAGCAGCCCCTTGAGCACATCTGCCGATGCGCTTTGGTAGCTGTCTTGCATTTCGCGCTCCACGCGCTTTTTGTAATTGGCGAACTCGGCGCGCGTGCGCTGCCAGCCATCCAAGTATTCCTGTGACTGCGACTGCAGCCGTTCGTATTCAGCTAAACTCACGGTTTGTTCCTGTTCGTTTTCCACCACAGAGGGGCTGGCGTTTTCACTGGCATTCGCCTCACCTTCAGTTTCGGCAAAGGCATCCTCAGTCACCTGAGTATTGTCACTGCTCACGCTGCGTCCTCCTCCGTTCTCTGAATAAATCACACGAATGCGCGGCCAGGCCGCGCACAAACTGACAACCTTCTGATAGTGTACTCACAGAATGATAGAATTTCGTTAACGTTGGCTGATAAGCGCAGCGCCGAGATCGGCGTCAATCTAACTTATATTGACGCAGTGCACGCCGGCCGATGAAGCCCGGAATGAGCGCATTCGCCCACACGATCAGCCGATCAAACCAGCGCAGCACCAGCGTTTTTGGGCGCCGTTCAGCAGCGCGCACGAGCGCCTTTGCGACAAAATCGACGCTCATCACCGGGATGCGCGGCGCGCTGACCGAACGCCCTGCCTGGCCCAGCCGTTTGTCATTGAACTCGGTATCGGTGCGGCCAAGCAGCACATCGGTCACTGCGATGCCATCCGGCTCCAGTTCCAGCCGCAGCGAGCGGGCTATGCTGCTGACGAACGCTTTGCTGGCGCTGTAGCTGGCGGCATAGGGAGCGGTCATATTTGCGACCACCGATGAGATCAAAATGACCTGCCCGCCGCCGCTCACGCGCATGGCTGGCACCGCAGCGCGGACGCTGTGCAGCACGCCGTCGATATTCGTCCGTAACAACTGCTCAAGGTGCTCCCATTCCGAGTCAACAATGCTGCCCCGCTGGCCGATGCCAGCATTTGCGATCAAAACATCCAAACGGCCGAAGCGAGCGACGGCTGCCGCGACGCCAGAATGGACAAACGACGCGTCGCGCACATCGACGGCCAGCGCCAGTAGTTCCCCATGCGGTTCCGGCAGCGCTGCGACGGCATCTTCCAGCTCGAGCAGCTTGTCGGCGCGGCGCGCTGTGGCCACGACGTTCCAGCCACGCGCCGCAAAAGCGAGCGCGGCAGCGCGCCCCACGCCACTCGAAGCCCCGGTGATTAAAACAACTCGTGTCATGCGATCCAGAACACTCTCCATCAACCCGCCGCCGCCCAGCACACGACGAGCGCATAATCTGTCAGGCATGCGGAGGCGGCTCAGTCGACCGGTTACGTTCGAGAACCGGCCCGCTTGCAGCGCGCACAGTTTGTTTAAGCGCCTATCATAACACAGCGGGCGGCGCTCAGAACTCGCCTCAAAGCGGCCTAAATGTGGACAGGTTCGTGATAAATGCCGAA
>DAOTYT010000292.1:0-22116 GCA_034434615.1 Anaerolineae bacterium
GCGCCGGCACGATATCGTAGTGCCCGTAGACGAGCACCGTTGGCTTATTGGGGCCAGCGCCCAGCCATTCGCCATAGACAACCGGCAGGCCAGCCGTCGGCATGACGCGGGCATTCTCCATGCCGATCGACTGCATATGCGCTGCAAGCCATTCGGCCATGCGCTGGATTTCACCAGCATAGGCCGGGTCAGCGCTCAGGCTGGGGATGCGCAGCATTTCGTGGAGTTCTTGACGAAATCGCTCGGCATGCGCTCGCGAATAGCGGCGCGCCTCTTCACTCAAGTTTGCCATCGACATCTCCTTGTGGCATGAGCGTGGGCTTCATCTTGCCCTTGAGTCGTTAGGCCTTGCAAACGACGAAGGACGAGTAACTGTAACTTACTCGTCAAAGCACTCTCAATATTACAATTATATAGGTCGTTCGTATGTGAGAACCAAGTGATTATGGGCGCTTAGCCTCTGTGCCGAAGTGTAACAGCGTCGCAGATGAAAGGCTATGCGTATTTTTACCTAATAACGTCTGATCGTGCATGATATACGGTCGTATTGACTTGAAAATATTAAATTTCGTGTTCCAATAGAAGGGGGTGAAGAAAATTATGTTGAGCGAATGCATTTAGCAGGAGGTGCACCCATGGCGGATTTTGACAATAAGGTCGTTATTGTGACAGGCGGTGCTTCAGGCATCGGGTTGGCCTGCGCGACGTTATTCGGCCAGCACGGCGCGCGCGTTGTAATCTCGGATATTGACGACGAAAAGGGCGCGCAGGCCATCAAACAGGTGCAGGAGGTTGGCGCGCAGGCCGCTTACAAAGCGTGTAACGTGGCCAAGCCTGAACAGGTCGAGGCGCTGGTTCAGTTCGCGCTTGAGACCTACGACGGCCTGCACGTGATGGTCAACAACGCTGGCATCGGCGGCGCGCAGGCCCCAACGGCCGAGCACCCGATCGATTCGTGGCAGCAGGTCATCGACATCAATCTGAGCGGCGTCTTCTACGGCACGCGCTATGCTATCCCGGCGATCCTCAAATCCGGCGGCGGGGCGATCGTCAACATCGCCTCGATCCTGGGCGCAGTCGGCTTCGCTAATTCGGTCGCTTATGTCGCCGCTAAGCATGGCGTCGTCGGCCTCACGCGCACCACGGCGCTGGAGTACAGCGCGCAGGGCATCCGCGTCAACGCGGTCGGGCCGGCGTTCATTCGCACGCCGCTGCTATCAGCGCTGGAAGATCAGCCGGAGTTGATGGAAATACTGGTCAGAGCGCACCCGATCGGACGCATGGGCGAACCGCACGAAGTCGCTGAGCTGGTCGTTTGGCTCGCCAGCGACCGCGCATCATTCTGCACGGGCAATTACTACGCGGTCGACGGCGGCTACCTCGCCCAGTGAGCGGCCGCGCGCACATGAATGACGAGGCGGAGGCTCAAGCCTCCGCCTCGTTCGTTTGGTCAGTTTCCCGCCTCAGAAAGCGGGTCAGTAGGCGTTATCCGGCAGGGCGACTGCCGTCCCCTCGACGATGCTGACGCCGGCGCTCGTGCCCACCAGATCGGCCCCCGCCTCAAACAGCGCCAGCACCTGCTCCAGCGTCCTGATCCCGCCCGAGGCTTTCACTTTGACGTGCGGGCTGAGCGTTTCGCGCAGCAGGCGAATATTTTCCGGCGTCGCCGGGGCCAGATGCGGGCCAGTGCCGCTCGAGTTCTTGACCCACGGTACGCCCGCCTCTTCCAGCAGGCGGGCGGCATGCCGCTGCTCGTCTTCGCTGTCGAGATAGCCCAGCTCGAGCATCGCCTTGATCGGCATGCCCTCTGCGGCTTCAACCAGCGCAGCGCTTTCGCGGCGGAATTCATCGTACATGCCGCTGAGCAGGAAGCCCATGTTCGGCTGATAATCGACCTCATCGGCGCCCAGCGCGCGACATTCGCGCAGCAGCGCGATCTTGGCGTGCAGGCTCTCGTTGCCGAGGCCGAAGCCGAAGCAGGTGGCGATCTTCACGCCGGTGCCGCGCAGCACGTCGCGCGCCAGCGGCACCCAGCACATGGCGATCATCGCGGCGTTAAATCGATACTCGGCCGCCGTTTCCAGGTGATAGACCAACTCGCTGCGGGTGGCATCGGGGCGCACGAGCGTGTGCTGGATGCGGCTCGCGATTTGTGCGCGGGTGTAAGCAGGCGTATTCAGCATGGTGATTCGTCCTTCTATTCACAAATTCGTTCATAATTTCACTATAGCAGAAAAGTGAATAGATGTCTATAGACGTATATTAAAGTTTGGCCAAGAAATTTCCCCTCAGCGGCCGGGGTGTTAAAGCGCTGAGCGAATGGCCCTCAACAGCGGGTCAGTCTGACCGGGCAGCACGGTGCGCGGGTCGAATACCACTTGATCAGCGACGATGCGCGCGATCACCGGCGGGTCAGCCGCGCGCAGGCGCGCAGCCAGGCGATCGGGATCGTCTGGCGTCAGCGCCAGCAGCCGCGTCGGCAGGGTCGCGCCGGGCAGGCTGCCGCCGCCCACTGCGGACTCGCCCGCGATGACTCTGCCCATTCCGAGCTGCTGCGCCCAACGCTCCGCCTGCTCCTCGAGCGCCGTGAGCGGCGCGGCGATCATACGCCAGACCGGGATGTGCGTCGTCGCCTCGCCGCGTCGGTAATGGTCGAGCGTGGCGCTCAGTGCCGCCAGGCACAGCTTATCGGCGCGCACGGCCCGCGCCAGCGGGTGGCGTTTCAGGCGCTCGATCAGCGCAGCCCGGCCGACGACGATGCCACCCTGCGGCCCGCCGAGCAGTTTATCGGCGCTGAAAGCGACCAGATCGGCGCCTGCAGCCAAACTCTCGCCGACAGTCGGTTCATGAGCCAGCCCGTACTCGGCCGTGTCGAGCAGGGCGCCGCTGCCGAGATCATCGGCCAGCAGGAGATCGTGCTGGTGGGCGATCGCGGCCAGTTCGGCCAGCGGCGTCTCTTCGACGAAGCCGATCAGCTTGAAGTTGGAGGCGTGCGCGCGCATGATCAGCGCGCTGTCTGGGCCGATCGCGTTGACGTAGTCGGCAGCGCGCGTCCGGTTCGTCGTGCCCACTTCGCGTAAGATCGCGCCGCTTTGCGCCATGACTTCAGGCACACGGAAGCCGCCGCCGATCTCGATGAGCTGCCCACGCGAGAGGATCACCTCGCGGCCCTGCGCCAGCGCCGAAAGCAGCAGCACCAGCGCCGCGGCGTTGTTGTTGACGACCAGCGCAGCCTCGGCCCCGGTGATCGCCCTGAGCGCAGCCTCGGCGTGGATCAGCCGGCTGCCGCGGGCGCCAGCCGCCAAGTCGTATTCGAGCGTGCTGTAGCCGGCAGCGACCTCGATCAAAGCGCGCTGAGCCGCCTCGGAGAGCGGCGCCCGGTCGAGATTGGTATGGATGATGATGCCGGTGGCGTTGATGACGGGGCGCAGGCTGGGCGCGAAAGCAGCATGCAGACGTGCTGCCGCGGCATCAAGCAGATCGGCCGGCGCGCAGCCGGCTCCCGGGTCGCCATTGTTGGCCCCGCCGCGCAGGCGCGCGCGCGCCTCATCGAGCGCCGCCCGCAGCGCCTCGAGCGTGGGCGAACGCCCATATTGCTCGACCAGTGCCGCGCCGCCCGCGCTGGTGATCAGGGCATCGACTGAGGGCAGCCCGCGCAGCGGATTACGGGCGCTCGTTGACAATTTCGCGCGACCTCAAAAAGACTTCGATGATGATGAACGCCAGCGCGAGGAAGAACGCGATCGGCAGCGTGAGCACGCGCGGAATTTGCAGCCATGCGCACGTCACCACATAGAGCCCGATCCACACACTCTGGCGCACGATCACACCGCCCGGCGGCAGCTCGCGATGCACAGGCGTAAAGCGGACATTCAGATAGCGGACGAACGGCAGCACAGTGCCGACGACGGCGATGTGCAGCAGGACGAAAAAGATCCAGCGAGGGCCAACGCGCGGCAGCTCGGTGGTGATCAGGTGATAGAGACCCGCCCACCCGCCGATCATCATGACGACGGCCGCGATCAGGATGCCGACGTGATCAGGCGGCGTGCTCGACTCGTAAGCGTATTTCGTCGACCGGTTCATGCTTTTATTATAGCGTCGTCTGGCGCGATCATGTTACCATCGGCGTATGCTGTCGTTAGCGAGCCGCTGCGCCATTGTCTTTTTGACCTTTTGTGTGGGGCTGGCCGTCTCGGGGTTGGCGCTGGGAAAAAGCCATGCCCAGGTGGGCGAGACCGATCCTGCCTGGAAAGCGCTTGGGTTCGATGCCTGTGATCTGCCGTGCTGGGCCGGTATCGTGCCGGGGGCGACGCCGTTCGCCGAAGCCTTCGACCTGCTGGTCGCCCATGTGCCAGCGCTGGACAGCCGCGTGCTGGTCGGCAGTTCGCAGATTAATTTCGCCGCCTCGCTGGGCGACCGCTACCTGAACGGCCTGATCTTCTACAACCGCGGCCGCGTCGGTAGCCTGCGGATGAATCTGGTCGTCCAGGTGAGCGAGCTGTTCGCCCGCGCTGGCCCGCCCGATTGCGTCATCTATCTGTCAATGCTCAACATGCCCTATGTCGCTGCCGCGCTTTTCTGGGAGCGCGATGGGCTGCTGATCGGGTCGCTGCTCGATGGGCAGGGCGATCGTATCGCCCCCGGCGCGCGCACGCAGCTCTTCTGGATCAGCGCAGTTGACAGCGCCTGCGACCGGCCGGAGGCGGTCGAGTGGCGTGGGTTTGCCCCGCGCTGGCGCTATCGTTCGCGCGGTTGATGCGGTTCTGAGCCACTTTGGCCTATGGCATGGCGGGCTTGCGACTATAATCGTATGAGATGATCAACTTTCGAGAGGCTTTATGCGCCTTCAAAATCAGCAGCAGTTGTGCTTTGCCGCCCTGGCTGCGACTTTAGCTCTCGCCTTGTGCGCAGGAATGGCGACGCGCAGCGCTGCCCAACCCGCCGCTGGCTGTGGGACGCCCGCCCCGGCCGCCGGCGAGTCGCTCAGGACGATCGAGGTCGACGGGCTGGCGCGCACGTATCTGCTTTACATCCCAACCGGCTACGATGCCGCGCAGCCCGTGCCGCTCGTCTTCAGTTTGCACGGCTTCGCCAGCAGCCCGCGCCAGCAGAGCGGCTTCAGCCAGTGGCATGCGATCGCTGAAGAAGAGACGTTGATCGCCGTGCACCCGCAGGGCACGGGCTTCCCGCTGCGCTGGGCGGCCTATGATGTCCCCCTTGGCCCGATCCGGACGCAGAGCGTCGACGATGTCGCCTTCTTCGCCGCGCTGATCGATGCCCTCTCCGCGGAGCTGTGCATCGATCCGGCGCGCATCTACGTCACTGGCCTCTCGAACGGGGGCGGCATGAGCGTTCGTCTCGCCTGTGACTTGGCTGATCGCATCGCCGCGATCGGCACCGTGGCTGGGGCGCACTTCCCGCTTGATGCCTGCGCGCCGGCGCGCCCCGTGCCGGTCATCGCCTTTCACGGCACCGCCGATGCGATCGTGCCTTACGAAGGAAACGACCTGCTGCCCGCCGTTCAAGACTGGGCGCGGGGATGGGCGGAGCTGAGCGGCTGCGACTTGACGCCGCAGGCGCTCCCCTCGATCGGTGCGGCCAGCGCCATCCGCTACGGCGGCTGCGGCGGCGATGCCGAGGTCATCCTCTATACGATCGACGGCGGCGGCCATACGTGGCCAGGCAGCCCGGTCGTCCTGCCGGCCTTTCTCGTCGGGCCGACCAATCAGGATCTCGATGCCAGCCGCTTGATGTGGGCGTTCTTTGACGCGCATCCGCTGCGGGAGGGGCCGTGACCGACGCCTTCTTCCTTGTGCTGGAGGGGCTGGATGGTTCCGGCAAAAGCGAGATCGCGCGCCGGTTGGCCGCGCTGCTCAATGAGGCGCTCGGCGGGCGCGCACTGCCGACGTTCGAACCGCATGATGACTCAGCCGCTGGGATGTTCATCCGCGATGTGTTGGCCAAGCGTATCCCGGCCACGCCGCGCACGCTGGCGCTGGCGTTTGCCCTTAACCGCGCCGACCACAATACCCGCGTGATCGGCCCGTTCCTCGAGCAGGGCGGCCAGCGCGTCGTCGTTTGCGACCGTTATTACCTGTCCTCGCTCGTCTATCAATCGACCGAGACTGTGACGATGGAGGAGGTGCTGGCGCTTAATATCGAAGCGCGCCGGCCCGACCTGACCTTGTTCCTCGATGCCAGCCCGGAAACCTGCTACGCGCGCATGGGCCGGCGCGGCGGGGATCGCGAGCTGTATGAACACGGGCTGGCCGAGCAGCGTGCCAGATACCAACGCGCCATCGCCGTACTGCGAGCGCGCGGCGAGGCGATCGTCGCGATCGACGCCGATCCACCGCTGATCGACGTGCTCAATCAGGCGATCGATGCGCTTAACGCGCACGCGCCAGGCTGGATGCAGCTGGCGCGCCAGCCCGTCCGCTGATCAAGCCTCGTAACGCACGGAAGTGCCGCCGGCTGTGTGACCGCCGTCGACGATCAGCAGTTGGCCGGTCATATAGCTGGAGTCGTCGCTGGCGAGGAACAGCACCGCCCGCGCGATCTCCTCGACCGAACCAACGCGCCCCAGCGGGAACGCCGCGCCCAGCTTAGCAATATGCTCCTCGAACGAGTCTTCGCCCGCGAAGCGCGCGCCCTCGCGCCAGCGATCCACGAGCGTATCGCCGGGGCACACCGCGTTAATGCGAATGCCGGCGCGGCCGTAATCGAGCGCCATCGCTTTGGTCATCAAGGCGACCGCGCCCTTGCTGGCGCAGTAGGCGGTCGCACCCTGCCCGCCGACGACCGCCCAATCCGAGCCGTTGTTGATGATGATGCCGCGCCCGGCGCGCACCATGTGCGGCAGGACGGCGCGGCTCATATAGAAGACGCCGTGCACGTTGGTCTCAAATGTATCGATCCACGTTTCGGTCGTCGTCTGTTCGATCGTGCCATAGGGCACGATGCCGGCATTATTGAACAGGATATCGATGCCGCCATAGAGCGTCAGCGCCGCTTCAACAGCGCGCTCGCATTCCTCGACGCGGCGCACGTCGCAGGCGACGAAAGCCGCCCTGCCGCCGGCTTCGCGAATGGCGGCGGCGGTCGCTTCGCCCTTATCGACACTGCGTGCGGTGAGCAGCAGCTGCGCGCCCTCGGCCGCGAACAGTTCGGCGGTCGCTTTGCCGATGCCAGAGCTGCCGCCTGTGATCAGCGCTGTTTTGTCTTGCAGTCGTCCCATCTGCCTCGCTCCTTGATTTTGAGCGAGGATACCTCATGCGGCGGCCGCGCGCAGCGCCCGCGCTCCATCGAGCGTCGGCGCTCGCGCGATCAGCGTCTCGGCGCTCCCCGTCTCGGCGAGGCAAACCGCGCCCGCGGCGCCCGCCCAACAGCCATCGCCGGCCGGCGCACCGAAGGCGGCGGCTGCAAACTCAGCATAGATCTGGTTGAACTCGGCCGCTTCGGCCGGCGACTCCCAGACCACGCGCAGCAGGAACGCCAGCGCATCAGTGGTGGGCTGGTGGAAGATTTGCAGGCGGTCGCCCGCCCAGCCCGCGGCTGCCGCCCGCGCTGGCCGCGCCGCGATCGCCGTGCGCAGGTGTTCGCGCAAATAAAATTCGCCCAGCGTCATCTCGACCGCCTGCCGCCAGCCTGGGCCGAGCGCCGCTTCCGCGCTGACCGGCGATGCCCCTACCGCGACAGCCCCGATGCCGGCCAGATATTTGGCCGGGTCGATGATCTGCGCGCTGGT
Organism: Anaerolineae bacterium; assembly: GCA_034434615.1. Lineage (GTDB taxonomy): Bacteria > Chloroflexota > Anaerolineae > Aggregatilineales > Phototrophicaceae > Flexifilum. Next base: position 7,751 of record DAOTYT010000292.1, read on the forward strand.
GGTCGGCGGGTTGCTGAACGCCGCGTTCACGCGCTCCCAGCCGCCATCCAGATACAGCGCCAGCACGAAATTCAAACCTTCTTCATAGGGAAACAGCAGCTCGCGCGCCAGAATATCAGGCGTGCCCGGCGGGATGAACAGCGTCCCGCTGGCCAGTCCTTCCAGCACCATCCCGAGCGCCGCGGCTGGGTTGCGCGCGATCGCATCTTGCGCATAGAGCTGCATCACGGCAGTGGCATCGCCCTCCACTAGCGACAGCAGCGCCAGGTAAGCATCTGGCTCCAGCGCCAGCGCCGGATCGTCGAGCCGGTCGAGGCCGAAGTGCTGATCTTGCAGGGCATGAACATATTCATGCACGAAGATGATCTGTTCCGTCAGCGTCAGGCCGTCGCCCGGGTCGTCGCGCGTCATCGGGATGACGTTCATCACGCCCGTGCGCGTATCATAAAAGCCGCCGATTTGCCCGCTGAGCAGGTCAAGCAGCGTCTCGCGCAGGTTGATGGTCGGCGGCAGCAGGCCGAGCGCTGCATAGACCAACCGCGCGCGCTCCACCTCGCTGTCTGGCAGTTCGGTCGCGTACAGCTGGCGCAGATAATCGATCGTCTCGGCGCGGGTTGGAAATGCACGCTCTACCGGCCGCAGCGTCGGCAGGCCTCGCAGGGCTTCAGTCTCGGCGATCAGCCGATCGAGCTGGGCCTCCAGCGCTGGGCTGAGCGGGGGAGCCTCCTGCGCAGCGGCGCTGCCCCACATCCCCAGCATCAGGATGAACACGATGAACAAACACCAACGTTTCAATGCACATGCCTCCGCTTCAGCAAAAGCTCTCTGATTATTGTTGATCATTGTGCCTGAGCACTGCGCGCTGCACAGCCCCCGTTTTTCGGGGCATTATGCTGGCCGCGGACTGAGGCGTCGTCATGCAGGGGGGGCGAAACTTTGCTATAATGCAAATTGTTATCAGTGTCGTAATGTGGAGGTGACGGATGATCAAAGTTGACGAACTGCGCGCTTTGCTTAACGAAGTTGATGGGCCGGTACTCTCGCTTTATCTGCGGGTGAGCGCCGGTTTACAGGAGAACCAAGCCTCTAACCCCGCTTGGGAGACGTTCCTCAAGAACGCGCTGCGCGATATCGAGCGCGACCTCGCAGACGAGGGGCGTGACCGGTGGAAACAGGTGCGCGCGCGCGTCGAGGCTTTTTTTCAGGATTACCGGCCGGCCTCGCGCGGGCTGGTGCTGTTTGCGGGGCCAGAGTCTGAAACGGTCTATCCGCTGCCCGTCATGCCCCACGAGAACAGCGCGCACTACGGCGAGCCTGAAATCGCGCCGTTGATCTGGCTGATCGATGAATATGAACCGTATCTGGTCGTGCTGGTCGACAGTGAGGAAGCGCATTTCCTGCTGACGTACCTCGGCGATCTTGAACGCGAAGAGACGATGGAGTCCGACCGGTTCGAGTTCGAGTTCCGCGAGAAGACGTTGATGCCGCGGCCGGCCGCCCCCGGCAGCGAGGGACACATCACAGCCGGGCATCACCGCGATGCCTTTGATGACAAGATGAACGAGTGGATCGCCAAGTTCCACCGCGATGTAGCGGCGCGCGCGCGCGAGCTGCTGGCTCAACACGGCGCCAAGCGTCTGATCCTGGGCGGCAGCCAGAAAGCCGCGCACGCCGTCCAAAATTTCCTGCACGACGAGGCCAAAGCCTGTTTGATCGGCGTGCTGCCGATCCCGCTGCAAGAGACGGAACGACAGGTGATGCAGCGCGTGCTGCCGGCTGCCCTTGACTATGAACGCCAGCACGAAAGTGCTTTGGTGAAAGATGTCATCGATCTGGCGCGCGGCAGGGGGCGCGGCGCGCTCGGCCCGCAGGCCGTCGGCGAGGCCGTTCAGCAGGGGCGCGTTGAACTGCTGGTCGCCCCATGGCCCCCGGCTGATCTGCCGCAGCTGGGCCAGCTCACCCGGACGGCGCTCGCGAACGGCAGCGCGGTCGAGCTGGTGCATGGCGCGGCCGCCGAACAGCTGGAGGAAGCGGGCGGCATCGGCGCGCGGCTCTACTATACCCTGTGAGCGCTGTGCAGTAAGCGCTGCGTGGTCACTGTCCGCGTCTTGGCAGCGGACGCCCTTAGCCTAGCAGGGCCGCAGGGGTGAGGCGACTAACTCGCGCTCACACCTGCGGCCAATTTGCGCTACAATGGCTCGATTGAAAACCGGAGGCACGTCGAGAGACGCATGGAATATGAAGCGAGAAGACAGTTCCGCCGCTTACTGGGCGTCGGGCTGGGCCTCGTCAGTTTGATCGTGCTGCTGCTGGCAGTGCTGGGCGCAGACCGCGATCTCGGCACCACCATCAGCATCTTCAGCACCCGCTTCCTCGGAATCTTCATCGAAGCCGTGCCGTTCCTGCTCTTAGGGACGCTGGCTTCCGGGCTGATCGATTCGTTCGTCAGCGCCGAAGATATCGCCCGCCTCGTGCCGCGCAAACCCGTGCTCGCCACTTTCATGGGGTCGTTTCTCGGCTTCATCTTCCCGGTCTGCGAGTGCGGCGTCGTCCCGGTTGTGCGACGGCTCTATACGAAGGGCCTGCCGATGTCGGTCGGCATCACGTTTTTGCTGGCCGCGCCGGTGATGAACCCGATCGTTTTAGCCAGCACGTGGGTGGCTTTTGGGCTGGGGCCAATCCTCTACGGCCGCTTCATCATGACGGTCGTCATCTCGATGCTGGTCGGGCTGGTCTTTGCATTTGCCGGCCGGCCGCAAGAGGTGCTGCGGCCGGCCTCGCTGGCGCCGGCGATGGGCGGGGCGGGAACCGTGCCGCCGCGCGCAGCGGGCGCGCCCGCCAGTGGGCGCAAACCGCTCAAGGCCGGCCTGCGCGATGCGCTCTCGATGGCCGTTGACGAGTTCTTCGAGATGGGGCGTTATCTGGTCATCGGCACGCTGCTGGCCGCGGCCATGCAGACCCTGATCAGCCAGGATATGTTGATGGCGCTCGGCCGCGGGCCGGTCATCTCGGTGATCGTCATGCAGGCGTTGGCGTTCGTGCTCAGCGTCTGCTCCACCGTCGATTCGTTTTTGGCGCTGGCGTTCATCGGCACCTTTACGACTGGGTCGATCTTGGCCTTTCTGGTGTTCGGGCCGATGGTCGATATCAAAAGCGCGATGATGTTCGCCGGCGTCTTCCGGCCCAAGATCGTCGTCTATCTGATCGTGCTGCCGGCGCTGCTCGCGTTGCTGATCTCCGTCTGGCTGAATCTGAACGTCGCCTTTTAGCGGGAGGACTGCCTTATGGATGACTTTCGACGCGATTTAGACGTATATGCGACCCCCCTCCAACCACGCTTGAACGAAGAGGCGCGGGCGCGCTTATGGATCAAGGCGGCCGTATTGATCGGGCTTGGGCTGTATTTCATCTACAACATCTCCAGCGGCAATCTGGCCAACTACATCAATGCGCGCTTCGCGTGGTTGTCTTACGTCGCGGCGACACTGTTCCTGCTGCTGGGGGCATGCGCCTTCCTGATCGCCCTGCGCGCCAACGCGCCGCGTCCGATCTACAGCGGCCGCACTTATCTGCAAATTTCGTGGGCGGCCATCGGCTTCGTCTCGCTGCCGCTGGTGCTCGGTACGTTAGTCCCGTCGCGGCCGCTCGGCGTCGAAGCGATCAGCGGCAGTATCGCGCTCAACTCGGCCACAGCGGCCAGCACCACCCAGTTCACCATCAATCCACTCGATCGCAATATCCTTGACTGGCTGCGCGTCTTCAACGCCACGACCGACTACCACGATCTGGAAGGGCAGCCGGCCGATGTGATCGGGTTCGTTTACAACGAGCCTACTTTCGCCGAAGATCAGTTCATGATCGCTCGCTTCACGGTGAGCTGCTGCGTGGCCGATGCCTCGGCCATCGGCCTGCCGACGCATTACGAACACGCCGCCGACCTGCCGCTGGGCCAATGGGTGCGCGTGCAGGGCACGATCACGGTCGGCGATTTCCGCGGCGACAGCCTACCGATCCTCGAAGCGGACAGCGTTGAATTCGTCGAGCAGCCGCCGCACCCCTATTTGTATCCATGAGTGTTCGACCGTAGTGATGTCAAACAGCGTGTGCGATGACTGAGACGTTTCCTACTCGGCGGCCCACGCAGGCCGCGCAGCATGACCTGCCGCGTCCTATTCGGCTGACGGCGTTCGACCGGGCGGTCCTGCTCGCGATCGGCGCGATGCTGGCCGGGCTGGTGCTTACGCTGCTGCTTGGCGATCGCGTCGGCGTCACCGTCGACCGCGTCGCCCCGCTCGGTGTGGCCCGCAGCACCAGCCGCATCACGATCCAGTTCAGCGAACAGATGCAGCGCGACAGCGTGGTCGAGCGCTTCCGCACTGAACCAGCGATACCCGGCGAGCTGGCATGGAGCGGCCCCACCCTGATCTTCCGGCCCAGCGAGCCGATCGCGCCGGGGCAGTCGGTGACGGTCTTTCTGGAGGCCGGCGCGCGCAGCGAGAGCGGCCGCGAGGTGCTCTCCGAATATCAATTCGGTTTCACTGTTCAGCGCCCGCGCGTCGCCTATCTTTATCCGGCCGATAACGTGCCGCAGAACATCTGGATCGTCGACCCGGCCGACCCCGCCAGCGCGCAGCAGGTCACGTTTAGTCCCTCCGGCATTTATGACTTCGCCATCAGCCCAGATGGCTCAAAGATCGCTTTTTCTGAGAATAACAGCAATAACGGCACCAACGACATCAAACTGCTCGACTTGGAGACGGGCGGGCTGGTGCAGCTCACCAACTGTGCCGACGCGGCCTGCACGACCCCCGTCTGGCGGCCCGATGGCGGGCTGATCGCCTACGAGCGCGTCGATTTCAACACCGAACTACGCGCACAGGGCATCGGCGTCAGCCCAACGCGCGTCTGGATCCTCGATCTCTCGACGACGCCGGCGACGACGCGGCCGCTGTTTTCGGAACAGCAGGTGCTCGGCTATAACCCGCAGTGGTCGGCCAATGGGCGGCGCATCGCTGTAGCCGATAACTCCACCGCGGCCATCCTCGTTTACGATTTCGACCAGAATAACATCACGGCCGTGCAGAGCCGTGCCGGCAGCTCGGGCGCGCTCTCGCCCGATGGCCGCCGCCTCGTCTTCCCTGAGATCACGATCACTGAGGATCAAACAGCGCGCGCCTACCTGCGCATCGCCGATCTCGAGACGGGCCAAATCACTTATTTGAGCACGCCAGAGTCGTATCTCGATGACGCGCGCGCGGCGTGGCGGCCCGACGGCCAGATGCTGGCCATCGCTCGCCGCGACGAGAGCCAAATGCGCGGCTACCAGCTCTACCTCGTCGACCCGCGCACCGGCGACGCCGAGCGGCTGACCGATGACCCTCGCTACGAAAACTCATATTTTTGGTGGGACCCGACCGGCACGCAGCTCGTCATCCAGCGCTTTCCCGTGCTCGACGAGAATATGCAGCCGAACAACAGCGGCCGGCCCGAAATCTGGGTTTATGACGTCCCTACTCGAACGATGACGCAGGCGGCCGTCAACGGCTTCCTGCCACGCTGGGTGCCCTGAGTATGACCGACTTACCACCGACTCCGGCTGAGTCCCGCCCTTCAGGGGGCAGCCCGCCCCCGCCCGGCAGCAAACCCTCGCCAGTGCTGCTGGTGCTGCTCATCTTTCCGCTGCTGGGGCTGGCCGCCGCCGGCCTCATGATGATCAGCAGCGCTGCGCCCGTCATCCCGCCGACCGTGCTGCCGCCCACGCCGGCGCCCGTTACCCCGCCAGCGCTGCCGACTCCTGTCGGCTATGACATGCCCGTGATCGATTTCGAAGCGCAGACGCTCGACGGCCAGACGGTGCGCCTGACCGATTACCTTGGGCGGATCATCTTCCTGAACTTCTGGGCGACGTGGTGCGAACCCTGCAAGCGCGAGCTGCCCACCTTCGAAGAATTCATGGCCGAACAGGACGACGATGGGCCGATCATCTTGGCGGTCAATCTCGAGGAAAGCGCCGAGCAGATCCGCGCCTGGCTGCGCGAGAACGGCATCAGCGAGGACCTGGCCTACCTGCTCGATCCTGACGGCTCGATCGCGCGCGCTTACGGCGTGTTCAGCATCCCCGTCACGTATGTGATCGATGAACAGGGCGTCGTTCGCTATCCCAAATACGGCGAGCTTTCGCGCATGGAGATCGAGTCGTATTTGACGGCGCTGCGCGCGAACTAGCCCTGTCCCTCACACGGGCTATTCGTGGATCTGGCGCTCCAGGTCGGCGCGGTCAAAGTAGACGTTCTCGCCGTCGAACAGCTCGACCTCCGGGTTCCACGGAAAGTGGATGATGATGGTCGTCTCGACGCGGCGGTTGCTGGCCGGAATGCCGTTCCATTCGCCTTTGTGCGTGCCCGTCATGCGCGCGATCTCGATCACCCCCTGCGGGCCGATGACGATCTCTTGCAGGTCGAAATGCACATCGGGGAAAGCGCTCAGGAATGTGAGGTAAAACGTGCGCGCGCCATCGTGGCCTTCCCAGCGCTGGCCTGTTGGGATGATCTGGTAAACGCAGGTTTCTGAAAGCGTATTGATCAACCCCTGCAGATCGCGGGCATCTTCGGCTTTGGAATGCGCGATCCACAGGCTGCGGATCTTGTTGTACGTCTCCGGCGTGATCTCCCACGCCAGCCGCTCACGAATGGTCGTCTTGGTGCGCGTCGACATGATCTATTTCTCCAAAAAAATTCTCTTCAGATATGGCCAGTATATCCTAAAAATGCGCGCTGCATGCGCATCAATCTCAGGCGGCGCATGGTCGGTCGCCCAGGCTCGCCCTGCAGGCCGGCGCGGTCTACTGCCGATTAATGGGGTATAATCTGCGCTGTCATTTGAGGGCCACTTGTCAATCGGTGAACACAGAGTCTCATCCTTTCGCGCCAGCGCTGCTGGAATGGTATGACCGCTTTCAGGCCGACTTGCCATGGCGCGCGCGCCACGACGAGCAGCCCGATCCTTACCGCGTCTGGCTGTCGGAGATCATGCTTCAGCAGACGCAGGTCGAGACCGTCAAACCTTACTTTGAACGGTTTCTGGCCGTCTTTCCGACTCTCGAAGCGCTGGCCGCGGCCCCGCTCGAGGCGGTGCTCAAGCAGTGGGAGGGGTTAGGCTATTACAGCCGCGCCCGCAACCTGCACCGCGCCGCGCAGCAGGTTGTGGCCGAGCAGGGCGGGCGCTTCCCCGCCAGCGTCGAGGCGCTGCGCGCGCTGCCAGGGGTAGGTCGCTACACCGCCGGCGCGATCGCCAGCATCGCTTTTGGCCTCCAAGCGCCGGTGCTCGATGGCAATGTCATCCGTGTTTACGCCCGCCTGCTCGATCTCGCCGATGATGTGACCGAAGCAGCGACGCAGGGGCGCCTTTGGCGGCAGGCTGAAGACTGGCTGCCCGCTGACCGGCCAGGCGATTACAACCAGGCGTTGATGGATCTCGGACGGCTGGTATGCCGGCCGCGCGCCCCCCTATGCGGTTCCTGCCCGCTGGCCGCCCACTGCCTCGCATTTCGACGCGGCACGCAGGCACAGCGCCCCGTCAAGAAGCGCAAAGCCCCGCTGCCGCACTATGATGTCGCTGCCGGGTTGGTCTGGAATGAGCGCGGCCAACTGCTGATCGCTCAGCGACCGCTGGATGGGCTGCTCGGTGGGTTGTGGGAGTTTCCGGGCGGCAAACGCGAACCAGGCGAGACGCTGGCCGACTGCCTGCGCCGCGAGCTGCGCGAGGAGCTGGCGATCGAGGTAGAGGTAGGCGAACTTTTCACCGTGGTGCGCCACGGCTTCACGCACTTCAAGATCACCCTGCATGCGTTCACCTGCCGCCACACTGCCGGCACGCCGCAGGCGATCGGCGTGGCGGACTGGGCGTGGGTCATGCTCGATCAGCTCGATGCTTACAGCTTCGGTAAGGCCGACCGCGTCGTGATCGACGCGCTGCGGGCGCGCGCTTCTATGCTGCTATAGCAGCAGCCCGTTGTTCTTGAAGGCGAACGTGACCCACGGGTCGCCGCCGTCTTTCGTCTTGCCGGAGTCGAGGATGACGATGCGCGGGTCGGCAGCTTTGAGCTTCTCAAGGCGCTCGTGCGGCATGATCGGTTCCCATTTCGAGAAGACCGTGTAGAAGCTGTTGTCTTTGCGCTGTTCAATCTCGCGCGGGTAGATCCCGACGTATTCGAGGATCGACACGGCTTCGGCCACCTTGATCGCCATGTAAAGTTCCTGCCGAGTGGCTGTCGGTTCGGCCAGCGTATCGGCAGCGGGGCGGCTGGCGGGCAGGGTATTGGTCGCGGGTTTGACGGCGGGCGCGGTCTGCGTGGTCTCGCGGCGCGGGGCCGGCGGAGGAGCGGCACGCTTCTCTCCGGTTTCGGTCGCCGGTTGCTGCTGGCCCTGGAAGTGGCGGACGACCTCGGCCATCTCTAACGCTGCTTGGTAATATCCCTCGGCCAGCCCGCGCTTGTAATGCGCGTTAGGGTCGGCTTGATCGACCACTTTGGCCTCGCGGGAATATTCGCGCGCGTTAAACGTCCATCGGTTCGCTAACGCGCGCAAAGCGGCAGTCAGGGTCTGCGGTTTTTTCTCGTCGGCCATGCTGAATTGTCAACTCCATGTCAATTCATATCGATAGGCTGTTTTTCCTCGCGCAAACCCGTCGGCACAAATTGGGAGATGCAAGGCCGGGCTGTAGCGAGAAATGATCATCATGATGATCACGGAAAAAGGCGGTCGTTCGCCGGTCGACCGAGAAGCAGCCCGTCACCTACATCTTCTGACTGAGTCTTAGCATAGCGCAAATTCTGCAGGCTGCCAAACAAATTTCACAATTTTTAGATGCGCGGTGGGCGATCGTCGGTGCGCAGCAAGGGCAAAATAACCTATAATTTAACCATGCAAGCAACTTGCAGGAGGAATTCGATGCTCAAGCGCATTTTCGCCTTGACCGCCCTTGCGTTGGTGGCAGCAGCGTGCAGCGTAGTCGGCACGGGCGGGATCGTGCCCGTCGCGACCACCGGCGACACCGCGCGCGATCCATCTGCCGCGCAGCAGTTCGTCCCTGATATCCCCGGGTACATCTCGACCGATGCCTCCAACATCACTGCGGCCATCAGCGCGGTGGGCGGCGGCGCCTCTCTGATCACTGGCAACCCGGTGACTGCGGCCCTCATCGCGCAGATCGACGGGATGATTAACTGTTACCGGGCGACTGGCTCGGTGGCGGCCAAGGTTTACGTGCAGGCCGATATCGGGCAGGTGGCGCAAGGACAAATCCCGATCGTCGGCGCGATGGCCGTGCTCAACCAGGATCGGCTGGTCAATAATTTCCTCGCCTGCGCGCTCGGTGCCGGGCCGCAGGGCTTCTCGGCGCAGGCCGCTCAACAGCAGCCCTGCTCCAATGCTGGGTCGTTCGTTTTTAACGGCGAAACGCTGCATTATCTGTATGCGGCCACAGATATCTCGCTGTGCCAGCAGCTTCAGGCGCGCATTCCGGTCAGCGAGCGATAATTCACGAGAGGCAGCACGGGGATGATGCGGGTCGGGCGCGAATTCAAACGCATCTTTCATGACATCATTCGTGGAAGGAACCTCGAGGCCTACGTCGTCGCCGCGATCGGCATCGCCCTCATCGCCATCGACGTGATCGACGACGTCGAGATCGGGCTGTATTTGAGCGTGATGACGGCGGCGCTGGTGGTCTTGGTCTACCGATCGACGCGCCCTGATGCGCCGCCGATCGATCTCGACTCGGTGCTGAAAGATCGCCAGAGCTTCGGCACAGTGCGCGACTTCGTCAAGGGCGCGCGCGCTGTGTGGTTGTATGGTCCCTCGGCGGCCAATGCGCTCTCCGAGACGCCGACGTTCAAACGCGAACTGCTCGAACGGGGCGGCGAGCTGCGCGTGCTGCTGCAAGATCCGCAGGTCGCCGCCAGCATGGCGATCTTGCAGCGCCAGCTCGATACGGTCAGCGATCTGCGCCACGACATCGCTGGGGCGCTGCACCGCCTGCGCCAGCTTCGGGGCATCGGTCGTTTCGAGTACCGCCTGCTGCCTTACAGCCCGGGCTTCAGCCTGTTCATCGTCGACCCGCATGGCACCGACGGCCGGTTGGTGGTCGAATTCTTCGGGTTCCAGAACGAGCAGATCACCGACCGCATGCACATCACCATTCACCGGCGCGAGACGCTGCACTGGTTCGATTACTGGGTCAAGCAGTACGAAAAGATGTGGGCGGCGGCGCGCCCTGAAGAAGAGCCAGAACCGGTCATTAAGTAGACCTGCGGCCCGACCTTGCCGCTTGCGGCGCCTCGCGAGCCGTGCTGCCAACGCTAGGGGGCCAGTTCGAACTCGAACACCCACACCTCACTGTTGAGATCTGCGTCTTTGCCATGGATGAGCCGCCACATGGCGAGGAACGCCTCGCGCGACGGAAACCCTTCTGCGCGCGCGTCGGCCTCGGAGATCGCGCCGACGCGCTCTTTGCGAAGGCTGGTAAGCACGATGCGCGCCACGCCTTTTTGCCTGCGGCCCGGCTGGACGGCGTAGGTGCGGCCGACCCGATAGACGGTGCGCTGGCCATTGAGGATAGCGCGCCCGTCTTCCGCAAGCTGTTGGCCGGGTTTGATGAGGCGGCGCGTTTGCCGCTTGTCTCCAAGCAGCACCTGCTGCAGCGTATAGGCGAAGATCATGGCGTTCCTCGTGTGTTCGCTTCGCGGTCGATGAGGCGCAGGCCAAAGCCTGCGCCTCGTTTTTCTCTGCAGCAAAACTTAAAACTTGCAACGCGCTATGGCAGGGTGAGCACCATCCGCAAGATCATGCCGTCCTCTGAGTAGGCGGCGCTCATCGAGCTGCTGCTGAGCAGCCGGAAGACGGCGCGCACCGGCTCAACATCCCACGGGTTGATCGCGCGGGTGGCCGCCAGGAAGTTGACCAGCGGCGTTAAGCCTTCACCGGCCGCATACAGCACCGATGCCGGCTCATCGACCAAATACGCTTGCATCTCGATGAAGTACGGATCGGCGGTGATGCCCGGCCCGTCGCTGAGCGCCGCTTCGACGTAGGCGCGCGTGCCGATCACGAACACCTCATCATTGGCGGCGGTGATGATCTCGATCGGGAAGGGAACGTCGAAGCTGGCCGGGATCGTCAGCACGGTCGCCATCTCTCCGGCGATCGTCTCTTGGCTCACGCGCAGTTCGGCCGAAGCGAACTGGCGCAGGCTGCTGCCGATCGCGCTGACGAGGTTGCGCGCGCGCGCCGGGTCGGTCGCCTCGATCAACAGGCTGAAATCGATCGGCAGCACGTTTAAGGACATGGCATCGCCTGCGGTGCGCACATCGTCCAAGGCCGGGTTGATCCCTAACGTTAAGGCGAAGTCGCCCGTCATCCAGCTTAAGATGTCCTCGCTCAGGTTAAGGCCCAGCGCGCCCTGTACCCCGAACGTGAGCGTGTCATTGATCAACGCCGCAGTTTCTTCAGGCGTCATGCCCATCGTGAGCGATGGGTCAGCGGCCTGAAGTTGTTCCAGCGTCATTGACAGGTTCTGCAGCGCGTTCTCGAACAGGCCGTTCAGATCGGTGCCGTGAATGACCAGCGGCGTGCCGGCAGCGATGTGACGCGCGAAGCTTAGATCAACCGGCACGAACGCCTCTGGCGTGACGCCCGCCGCTGCCCATAGTGCTGGGTCGGTGATCGGCTGCACAAGCTCGATCATGAGCGTTCGTTGGTCGAGGATGGTGAAACCCCATATCTGCGATGGGATGAACTCGACGTCGAAGCCGGGCGAAAACATCGCATTGGTCTGCAGCATCGCTTCAAGGAGCGCGTCGGTGTTCATATAGATCGTCATATTGTAGCTGTCGAACGTCAGCGCGGCCAGCCCCTCATCAAAGCGTGGGTCGTCTGCCAGCGATGACTCAAGACGCCCTTTGAGCGGCAGAAGCGACGAGTCGTTGGTGATCATGAACACATCATCGGCCACGTAATATTCCGTGGGCGGCTCCTGCGCACGCCAGCTCGGCGGCATCTGGGTGAACAATGTGTAATCGGTGGTACGCATGACGCTGGTGTTTGGATCGAGGGCCAGCGAACGGTCAAGCAGGTTTTCCAGCGCTGCTCGATCGCGCAAAGCGCCGACGAGCAGGAACGACGGCGGCGGCGTGTCCATGGCCCCGCTGACCTGCGCCGCAAAGATCGGGCTGAAGTCGATGAAACCGATCGAGACCACATCGCCCAGCCATGACCGGATGCCGGTGGCGAAGCTGCTGCCAGCTCCACTGATCTGTACCGATCGATCGAGTTCATCGAGCAGCGAGGTCGGCGGGGGATTGGGCAACTGCGCGGTGATGCGGTTGAACAGCGCATCGAGTTCCGCCAGGAACGCATCGTCAGTGCGCAGACTGATCAGCATGGCGGTTTCGGCAGGGAAATAAGCGGCGAGGGCATTCAATTCGGAAACGGGTGTTGCCGCAGCCGGCACAATGGCGACGGCCAGCAGCGCAGCGATGAGTAGAAGCACAAACAGCTTTCTCATGGGGTTCCTCCCTAAACCAACGCATAACTAACTTTACGACCGAACTACAGACGAAGTTGCAAAAACTGTGTTAAAAACCACGCAGGCTTTGAGTTGTGGCCAGCGCCAGCGCGAAAGGACGTGTCAATTCGCGGCGCTTTGGGTATGCTGATACCATAGGTGAGCGCTGATCGCACCAGCTTTATGAACGTATGACTGATAGGATACCAGAGGGCGAAACCTTTCCTGAAACCGACAGCGCCGCGCCGCGAGCCAGCAGTTGGTTGTGGGTGGCGCTGGCGGGTCTGATCTCGCTGGTCGTCGCAGTTCCTTCGCTGATCGGGCGCTGGCGCGCGCGCGCGGCCCCGCCGGCCGGCGCGGCTCCGGCTCAAGCGGCACCGCCAGCGCCAGCAGCGCCTGAAACCACGCCAGCCCCGGCGAGCGCTTACCCGGCAGCGCGAAGACGGCTGCGCTGGGAGCTGTGGCTGCCGATCATCGCGCTGGGCGCGCTGGCGACGCTGTTCTTGCCCGCGCCGGCCGCGCTGCTGCTGCTGCTGGCGCTGGTCGCCAGCGGGCTGCTGCTGATCGCCCGCGACTCAGACGTTCGCTTGCGCGACCTGCTGACGCATTTTCAACGCGGCTGGGATCTGCGGGTTCGTCAAACGGGGCTGTTGGCGCGCTATCCAGGCTTGCTCTCCGCCGGGCTAATGGGCGCCGCGCTGGCGCTGTTCGCGCTGGCCGCTTACGCTTTTCGCCCGCTGGAATACGCCCTGTACCCTCAGGAACGCGCCCGCGGCGTTCTGCTGATGATCGCGGGGGCATTGGCGTTGGGCGCAGCGATCAGGACAGCGCCGCGGCTGCCGCCCATTCAGATGCCGCAAGTGCAGCCGCTGATGCCTGCATCGACGCGCCCCGGATTGGCGCTGCTCGGCGTCATCGTGCTGCTGTTCGCTGCTGAGCTGAGCGCGCGCCGCCTGCTGCCCACGGAGGGCGTACTGGTTGCTTCGACTCACGTCCAGTTCTTGATCTGGGCGCTGGGAGTGCTGCTGGTGGGGTGGGGCATCAGCGGCTGGCGCCGCGGCGACCAACCGCTGCGCCTGCGCTTGACCCTGCGGACTGCTGGCCCGCTTGTGCTGATCGCAGCGCTGGCCCTGTTCCTGCGCGTTTACCAACTCGACCAGATCATCCGCTTCTCGGTCGATGAAGTTCACTTTAGCGATGGCGTGATGATGATGCGCTGGGATGCATCGCTGCCACTGCTGCGCAACGCTTCGGTGTTTATGCCGATCACCATGATGTTCGCTTACTGGAATGCCTTGACCGTTGAGCTGTTCGGCCGCGATCTGATCGGACTGCGCATCGTCAATGCGTTCATTGGGACGGCGGGTGTGCTGGCCGTTTATGGGCTTGGCCGCACACTCTTCGACCGGCGCACAGCGCTGGCCGCCGCCGCGCTGCTGGCGACGCTGCCGCTGCATGTCCACTACAGCCGTATCGCCATCAGCCAACTTAGCGATCCGCTGTTCGGCACGCTGGCGCTCATGTTCCTGCTGCGCGCCTTACAGACCAACCGTCGGCTGGATTGGGCGCTCGGCGGCATCGCGCTGGGCATGACGCAGTACTTCTACGAGGGCGGTCGCCTGCTGTTCCCGCCGCTCGTTATCGCGTTTGTGGCATGGCTGTTCCTTGCGCGATGGCGGGAACTGCGTCCCCATGGCCGCGGGCTGCTCTCTTATGCGATCGCTGCGCTGTTCATCGCCGCACCCGTCTATGCCGTTGTCTATGCAATCGATGGCCCACGTACCAGCCGGCTGAGCGACTCCGGC
>DAOTYT010000293.1:0-5132 GCA_034434615.1 Anaerolineae bacterium
CATCAGCGAAAACAGCCGCAGGGCGAACTCGCTTTCTCCCAGCAGGCGCACCCAGACATGCAGCAGCAGGTAATAGAGCGGGGGATTGGTGGCATCGGCGGCGGCAGCCTCGATCAGGTTAGGCTGAGCAGCCGCATAGGCCGACCACCCTTCATCAAACCACAGGCTTTGCTCCCCGATTCCACTCGCGGCGAGAGCAGTGAACAGGAGCAGACCGGTGACGGCCGCCACGTAGAGCCGATTCGAACCGTACATAAATTGCATTGTAGCGCTTGCAGCTCGATTCAAAAACGGATTACAATAACTACGGATGAAGTATAGGCGCAGCAAGGCCCAGATGACCGATCACCTCGATCCCTCTAGCAAGTCAGACCATACGCAGCCGAAACGTTTAGAGGTCGATCCACCCAGCCAGCAGCGCGGCCAGCCCGGAAGTGGAACGAAATGCCCAACTTGCGGATGGGTCAATCGAGTCGGGATCATGGTCTGCGAGAACTGCGGCACAAATTTAATCTCGGGAGAATTCACGCGGATCGGCACCAAGAATTTGGCCAACTTCCGCGATGATCTCCATCCAGAAGATACGCAAGTCGATGCCCTCGGCGGCCAGCAGCTCGATCACGGTGAGCGCGCCGCCATCTCCAGCGCGGGCACCGCTGTGTTTGAGGACACCATGATGC
This sequence comes from Anaerolineae bacterium, assembly GCA_034434615.1. Lineage (GTDB taxonomy): Bacteria > Chloroflexota > Anaerolineae > Aggregatilineales > Phototrophicaceae > Flexifilum. The sequence continues at coordinate 681 of DAOTYT010000293.1, forward strand.
TGCGCCTGGAGATCGAAGGCGCAGCGACGCCCATCCTGCTTTATCCTAAAGCGCAAACATCGCTCGGCCGGCGCGACCCGAATACCGGGACGATGCCAGATATCGACCTGACGAACTATGCGGGTTACCGGCTGGGCGTCAGCCGCATGCATGCAGTCATCAAAATGAAGGATAAACGGCTGGAAATTTACGACCTCGGCAGCAGCAACGGCACATCGGTCAACGGGGTGCGGCTGGCGCCCCACCAGCCGCATTTGCTGCGCGATGGCGATGTCATCGTGCTCGGCAAGATGTCGATCAAGACGATCTTTCAGCAGGCCGGCGACCGGCGCTGAGCGCTCGAAACGCGCTGGCCTTAATGCCCTAGAATTTCGGCGACCTCGGCGGCAGCGCGTTTGGTCGCATAAAGCACGTGGCTGAGCCGAGCGCCCTTTTCAGCCAATACGGCCACGGAAGCGCGACCCGCGGGGTAGACGACCATCACGCCTTCTTCACCCTCCATCAACAGCCGTTCTAAGTCGCCTTGCGCCAAGCGACCGAGCGTGCGCTCGGCCAAACCAATCAAGGTGGCAGACATCGCCGCGACCTGCGGGCTGCTGGTAGGGTTCTCGTGAGGATTCTCATCATCGCCTGGGGGATAGGCAGCCACCAACAGGCCATCCACATTGACGATCACCGAGGCTTTAACGCCATCAGCGGCGATGTGCAGCGTCTTCAGCGTGCGCTCGAGGATTTCACTACGGTATTCCTGAGCCATACCGACCGATCTTTCATTTACGGAAGGGACGAACTTCGACTGCGCTGTCTGCTAGGCAGCACGCTAATATCAGTATAGCCGAAGACTGTTCGCTGCTCAATAAACTTTCCGGCCTATTCGGCTGTGGTGCCAAGCGCGCGGCTGGCATCCTCGTGAGCGAACTGCGCTAAGGTGTAACGATCTTCTTCATCAAGAGAGGCTTTCATCAACAAATCGGGGCGACGGCGCCAAGTCTTGCGCAAGCCCTGTTCGCGACGCCAGCGCATCATCGCGGCATGATTTCCCGCCTGCAGAACCTGCGGCACGGTCAGCCCGCGATAGACTGGCGGCCTCGTATACTGCGGCCCTTCCAGGATGCCATCGGCATGGCTGTCCCGTTCGGCTGCGCCTTCTGCGCCCAATACCCCAGGGATGTGACGCACAACGGCATCAACGACGACCATCGCTGCCAGTTCGCCACCGGTGAGCACGTAGTCGCCGATGCTGACTTCGTCGGTGACGACCAACTCAACGATGCGCTCGTCGATGCCTTCGTAATGCCCGCAAAGCAGGATGAGCCGCGGCAGCGCTGCCCATTCCACGGCGATCTTATGCGAGAATAAGCGGCCCTGCGGCGTCATCAAGATCACGGGAGCGGGCGCCGCGAGGGCGGCGACCTGCTCGACGGCCGGCACGACCACATCGGCTTTCAGCACCATACCGCCGCCGCCGCCGTAGGGCGTGTCATCAACCGCCCGATGCGCGCCGCGGCTCCAATCGCGGATGTCGTGCAGGTGCAGCTCAAGCAGACCGCGATCGCGCGCTTTCCAGAGCATGCTGGTCGTCATCGGCCCATCGAACATCGATGGAAATAACGTTAGAATATCAACGCGCATATCATCCTCCAAACCTTTTCAATTCTAGCTTGCGCCGGCTGGTCTTCAATCGCATAATTCCGGTATCGCACGATAACTGGTATGCACGCATGGCGGAACCAACCTACGTGGTATGGGTGAAGACGGGCGACCAAGCGCTCGGCGGGACGGACTCCAACGTTTACATCATGCTGTATGGCGCAAACGGGCAGACCGATTGGGTGCTGCTGCCTGCAGAAGACCTCTTCGCTTTTGAGGAAGGCAGCCTCGACCAGTTCGTTTTGGCCGTGCCCGATCTTGGCCCACTGACGCGCTGCTGCGTCGGCCATGACAACAGCGCAGATCCGGGCTGGTATGTGGACTATGTGCGCGTACGGCATCGAGCAAGCGGCCGCGAATGGCGTTTCGAATTTAACCAGTGGGTCGGTGAAGAGGAGGCCGGTCGGCTGGCGGTATGCGTCGACTGTTGATGGCTCTGCTGGCGGCAGGGGTGGCCCTAAGTGCTGCTGGCTGTAATTTAAGCGCTGTGACACCCACTCCTGCTCCCCGCGATGCGCCGACAATCCGCTTCCAACTACCGGCCCCCGATGCCACCTTCCGTGAGGGGGAGGAAGTCGATGCTGGCGGAGGCCAGCCAAGTCGGCCGCCTCCCCACCTTCCGTGAGGGGGAGGAAGTCGAAATTCTGCTGGTGGCGCAGGATGAGGGCGCAGGCGTGGCGCGGGTGGAACTGCTGGTCGATGATCTGCTGCATCAGCAGGGCGAGCCGGTCGCAAGCGCAGCAGTCCCGGTCTTCACTGTGACGATGAACTGGCTGGCACAGGGCATCGGCCTGCACGCTTTCAGTGCGATCGCTTTTCGCGCCGATGGGACAGCCAGCGACCCGGCCCATCTGCGTATTCTGGTAGCACCGTCCGGCTCACCTTGATCTCGTATGCCATGCGGCTTAGATTAGGAAAACCTGATGGCTCGTTATATGATCCCGCTCAAAATGCCACCGCGCGAGGACGCCCTGTCGAATGATGACCGGCGTTACCTGCAAGCCCACTTCGACGCCAATAACTTCGAACTCAACATCGATGGACAAATTATGGAATGGAACCGCATCGATGAGATCGAGGTGGCAAAAGCAGCGCGGACAGCCAGCCCCGCGGGCTGGTTGGTGAAAAACCTCATCTACAGGGGGGCCGACCGTTATCACGTGGGCGTTTATTCTGGACATTACGAGGCCGTTCTGCCCAATCTGTCGCTGGAAGCTGCTCGCTACGTCGTCCAGTTGATCGCGTACCATCTGCGCGACCGCGTGCGCTATACCGGGCCAGAGGGGATCACCCCGCTCGACGAATCGTGAGCGCGCGCTTGTGGTCTTATTGGCTTGTGCTGCTGTGCTGCGCTTGTGCCAGCCCACCAGCGCGCTCCTATGACGGGGGAAAACTCCCCGTGGATGCGGCCGTGCTTACGATCTCCCATACTCCGCAAACCGCGCCGCCCGCTTTGATCTACGATACGAGCGGTTTAACCATGTTCTGGATCGGCAGCGATGCAGCGGGCGTCCATCACGATGGGCGCTGGCTGCGCGACGGCGCCCTGGGCGCCGTGGTCACACTGCCGCTGCCGCCAGTTCATCCCCGCGCGCAAACTGTCTTCCTGGCAACCCCCCGCGGAAGCCACCTGCTGTGGCTGGATGCGAACGCGGATGGCGAGATCCGCCTGTTCAACGCGCTGATCACGCCGGAGTTAACCGTCGAGCGCGGGCCTGTCGACCTGTCTCGAACGTTGGCGCTGAACTACGCAGCGCTGCCCGAAGCCGATGGCACGCTGTGGGTCGCTTTTTCTGGCGGGTCGATCGCAGAGCCTACGCTCTATCTGACGCGCATCGACCCCGCTGGGCGGCCGCAGCCGGCGCGCGCGGTCAGTCCAAACGGTCGCCATCCCGCGCTGGCGCGCGATGCAGGCGGGGGCCTGCATCTTCTCTGGCTGGGCGATAGCGGGCTGATGCGAGCGCAGGTCGTGGATGGAAGCATCACCGAACCCATCCGCGCAAGTGCGAGCGTTTATATCGGGCCGGGCGATCGCCTGCACAACCTGCGCGCAGGAAGCGGAGATGAGCATATCATCGTATTGTGGAACCTGACGCGCACCAGTGGAGAACAAGAGACTTGGTTCACCAGCGGCCGGCTGGAAGAACGTCACTGGCGCGCTCCCGCTCGGCTGCGTATCGACGAAAATGGCACGCTGGCGACTGACGAAGGGCTGTCGCTGGTATTGGTGTCGCCGCTGGCAGGCTGGCATGCGCGGCTGCCAGCCGCAGCCCAGACGAATGTAGGCATTGGCATTGTATGGTTTCACAACGGCCTGCCGAACGCCTTTCAGCTTGCTGCGCCGGGCGCGGTCACGCTCGCCGCTCCCAGTTTCGTTGAAGCCCGCGATGGGCAAGCAGCGATCGGATGGGCGCAGCCTTCGCTTAACGACGCTGCTGCCCTCAACGTGCTGCTGCTAACCTTAGACTGAGCCGGTTAGCAAGCATTCATCCGATCGAGCAGATCGAGCAATTCGCGAGCGCCCGCTTCAACATCGGCCGCGTTAAGCTGGATCGCGCGCTTGTAGGCGGCAACCACGGCGCTGCGATGCAGCTTGCGAAAATCGCCATAGGGCAGCACATAGACCGCATTCCCATTGGCATCTCGCTCCACAGCCAGATACCACAGCCTGAAGGCTGCTTCGCCATGGAGGGTCTTATAGGCGGCACTTTGCGCCTCGGTCGGCGCGTTGCGCTCCCACACGGTATTGATCGCGTATTGTTCATCGTCGAGCAAGCGCCGCGCATGCTCAAGCGCTGGCTG